>NZ_JBLRWX010000030.1:0-35543 GCF_047921035.1 Natronococcus sp. | reverse complement strand
TCGTTCGACAGCGTTCGATTCGGACATAGGTCGTCTTTCTCGATTGCGGGCTTCAATGTAGCGGTCGCGCGGAGTCCCCTTCTGCTCACGGCTTCGCCGTTCGCATGGTCAGCGGAACCTTCGGTTCCGCGCTCTCCTCAAGGAGCGACCGGAGGGAGCGAGTAGGGAGGGGAGGAGCGCGTTCGCATCGGTCACATGCACCAATCTATAAGTAGCCATCTATCCACATTGAAATTGTGGCAGACGACTACGTGCGTCGGACGGCAATCACTCGTCTTAAGGTTACGGACGAGCAACGCGACCTCCTCGAAGATACTCTCTCCGAGTGGAAGCGTGGTTGCCAAATCGCCACGGATATGGCGTGGGGAACGTGTAGCGCGAAAAGCGACGTACAACCCCTCGCCTACGACGACGTACGCGAACACACCGACCTCGGTAGTCAGCACTCGATTCTCGCCACCCACCAAGCTGCACAAGCCATCACCGGCTGTATCGAACGTCGGTCGAAAGGCAAGAAGGTGAGCAAACCGACCTTCACCGCACCCACGGTGAGGTACGATACTCGGACTATGACGCTGTTTGATGACGATACGGTGTCGCTTTCCACCACGGAGAGTCGCGTCCGGTGTGATCTTGCTCTACCCGACGCCGACGATGGCTACCAACGGCAGTACCTCGATTCAGACGAGTGGAGCGTCACGGAAAGTACGCTCACCGCCCGTGATGGCGACTACCACTTACATATCGGCTTCCGCCGACACAAGAATGACACCGAGCGGAACACCGCCGAGGACGGAACGGTTCTCGGGGTTGACCTCGGTATCGAAAACCTCGCCGTCACAAGCACCGCCTACTTCTTCAGCGGGCGAGAGTTGACTCACAACCTCCGCGAGTTCGAGAAGGTACGTGCCGGACTCCAACAGACCGGGACGCGAAGCGCCCACCGAACGCTCGAACAGTCGAGTGACCGCGAACTTCGCTACGTCCGTGACGTACTACACCGGGCGTCGAACGCCATCGTAGACGAAGCACTCCGGTACGACTGTGACGTAATTGTGTTCGAGGACCTGACTCACATCCGCGACCGAACCGGAGCGTCGTGGGGTCACAAGTGGGCGTTCCGAACACTCTACGAGCAAGTGGAGTACAAGGCCGAAGCCGAAGGAATCTCGGTGAAGCAGGTGGGTTCGGCGTACACCTCGAAGCGGTGCGCAGAGTGTGGTTTCACAGCAGACGAGAACCGCCCGACCCGAAACGACTTCCGGTGCGTGAAGTGCGAGTCGGAAGCGAACGCGGATTACAACGCAGCGAAGAACATCGGGATTCGGTATGTCCGTCGGGGCCAACAGTCGTCTCGGCGGACGGGCAACAGTCAGCTTGCCCTAAAGTCTGGAACAGTGACGTCCTCAGGTTTCGCAGAAACCTGATGTGCGAACGAGACGCGACGCGTCTCGTCAACGCCAAGTGGCGGATTTACCGCCCACCCGGAAGGGGTTGAGGCCGAGTTCATGGACAAGCCCCACCCTCCACGAGCGAACCCGTCAGGGTGAGCGAAGTAGGGTGGGGTAGTTGACCGTAGCGGTTTGTTATTCGTCCGGGGTTTCGACGACCTCCACACGACCGGGGCGGACACCGCGTGCGATCGGACGGTTCCGTCCGCTCGAGAACATCGATCGATCGCCGAACCGACGTTTCGGGTTCGTCGACCGACTCGATACCTATATGTAAACGGATATTTTCCCACTACTATCGAAAATTTGTTATATCCTCCTCGGAGCAGAAGGGTATACAATCGGTTTCACCGTTATCGGATCCGTTCCGGATCGGTCGGTATTCAGGCCACCTCCTATCGTATATCGCCCTATCTACGAAGATTCGTTCCAAGGGAGAGGTGTAATAGGTAACTACTGAGGTGTCCGTAGCGCTAACCTGAGGTCAGTACGATCTATCCTACATGCTTTCAGTAGTGTACTAGAATCGTATAGAATGGCCGGGACGAGCTGTCGGCTCGTCCGGAATCGGACCGAGTTTGCGCTCGTCGTCGTGCGAGCCGATAGGTCTGGCCGGCGTGGCTCGTCGGTCGGCGAAAACACTCATGTCGAATCCAGCGCTATCCCTAGGCATGACGCGTCCACTTCGGATCGTCGGCCTCGCCGTCGCCGGCATCGTCGTCCTCTGGCTCGTCCTCGAGCTCGTCGCGCTCGTCTTCGGGCTCGTAACGTGGGTCGTGAGCACCATCGTCTCGCTGGCCGTGCTCGCCCTCCTGGTGTACGTCGGCTCCCTGCTCGTCTCGTCGGTAGCTACCTGATCTGCAAAATTCCCAGTAGCCACCTATTCTTCCTGAAATACCTATCTTAACTCCCGTTGCTCCTCCTCGAGCGCGTCCGCAATCGCGACGAAGCGAAGCCGTCGGTAGTCGGCGACCCACGAGCCGTCGCGAAACAGCGCCGGGCGGAGTCGGTCCTCGACCGCCTCGAGGATCGCGTCGCGCTCGGTGTCGGACACGTCCTCGAAGAACTCGCCGCCGAACATCTCGATCCAGTTCGCGAGTCCCTGCTCACCGTTCTCGAGTTCCGTCGGTCGGTCGAACAGTTGTGCGGAGCGCACCTCGAACCCGTGGGCCTCGAGCCGAGGCGCGTACTCGCCGATCGACGGGAAGTGCCAGGGATCGGCGGCGTCGTACCCCCGGTCGGCGAGTTCGACCTCGAGCGCATCGACGATCGCTCGGACGTTGCCGGTCCCGCCCAGCTCCGCGACGAAGCGACCGCCCGGCCGAAGGGCGTTCCGGACGGTCTCGAGGACGGCGGCCTGGTCGTTGATCCAGTGTAAGGCCGCGTTCGAGAGCACGGCGTCGAACGGCTCGTCGGCGTCGAACGTCGTCGCGTCGGCGCGAACGAACGAACAATCGGGGTGGGCCTCGCGGGCGGTCGCGATCATCTCGGCGGAGCTGTCGAGTCCGACGGCGGTCGCGCCCGCGTCGCTGACCGCCGCCGTCAGCTCCCCCGTCCCGCAGCCGAGGTCGAGCACGCGCTCGCCGGCGGTCGGCTCGAGCACCTCGAGCAGGTCCCGGCCGTACTCGTAGACGAACGAGTGGTCGTCGTCGTAGGCGGTCGCGTCCCAGTCGTCTCGAGGGGGCGTCATCGTCGGATGCTACCGTAGCGGGCACCCTATCCGTTCGGGTTCACCGAGTTGTGACGTGCGTTCGTGACTCGCCCAGCGGAAGCGCGGGGTTTTCTTCCCCCTCCGTGTCGAAGCCGAGGGGCGAATCGGCCGAGAGCGTGGCGTTTCGAGGTAACATCCGGATGCCGAAACGCAGTATTATGCTGGAACAAAAAGATGAAAGTATCCCTCTAGGAAGGGATACTCCTATGGTACAGTGTAGCGTGATACCATATATGAAGGTCCGATGTACCCTCTGCAGACGGACGATCCCGGATCGATCCCTGCAGCGCGTCTGCGAGTGCGGCTGGTGTATGGACCCGAACTGCCAGCGGAACCACGAGTCGTTCTGTCCGGTCCACGGCGAGGATCGGTGGATCGGCGCCGTCGAGATCTAACCGTCAACGACCCGTACCGTTTTTTCGCAGGCCGGCGTTCGTAGCTCATGGCTCGAGGGAGGGTACTGGCGGGAATCGTCTGCCTACTTCTGGTAAGCGGGCTCGTCGGCCCGGTCGTCGGGACGGTGATGGCCCAGTCCGGCGACGGCACGACGGCCGACCCACTCGGCGACGGCATCCACACGCCGTCGTCAACGGGTGACGCTACCGACTCGGACGAGCAGGTCGTCGCTACCGAGGTCGATCGGTTGATCGAGAGTGCGATGGACGAGCACGACGTCGCGGGCGCGTCGGTCGCGGTCGTCGAGGGCGACGAACTCGTCCACGCCGAGGGGTACGGCGACGCCGACGCCGCGGCCGAAACCCCGGTCGATCCGAACGAGACCTCGTTCATGGTCGGCTCCGTCGCGAAGCTGACCGTCTGGACGGCGGTGATGCAGGGCGTCGAGAACGGCGACCTCGAACTCGACGAGCCCGTCGGCACCTACCTCGAGAACTACTCCGTCGAGGGCGAGGACGAGGTGACCCTCGAGCAGCTCGGAACCCACACTCCGGGGTACGAGGATCGCCTCCAGGGACTGTTCGTCGACGACTACGCCAAAGCCGCCGACTGGGAACCGAAACTCGAGCGGGAGCTGCCCGCCCACGTCAGACCGGCAGGCGAGACGGTCGCCTACTCCAACCACGGCACCGGGCTCGCGGCGCTGGTCGTCCAGGAGGCGGTCGGCGAGCCGTTCGAAGAGTCCGTCGACCGCGAGGTGTTCGACCCGCTGGCGATGGAGGGTGCAACGTTCGAACAGCCCGTTCCCGACGAACTGGAGCCGGTCTCACAGGGCCACGTTCCGACCGAGGACGGGTTCGAGACGGACGATCCCGTCATCGTCGGCGTTCCCCCGGCGGGCTCGATGAGCGCCACCGCGACCGACATGGGGAACTTCGCGATCGCGGCGCTCCAGGACGGCGCGTTCGAGGACGAGCAGGTTCTCGAGACCGAATCGGCCGAGGCGATGCTCGAGCAACGGGCGACGAACCACCCCGACGTCGGCGGCGTGGGCTACGGCTACATGCTCGGGGAGCGCGGCGGCGAGGCCCTCGCCTGGCACACCGGCGGCACCGAGTACTTCAACACGCTGTTCGGCCTGTTCCCCGAACACGACGTCGCGCTCTACGCGAGCTTCAACACGGCGGGCTCCGGTGCCGGCCTGGCGGACGTCCTCGACGGGTTCATCGAGCAGCGCTTCGACGGCGATGCGGGGGATGGAAGCCTCGAGCCCGATCCCGACACCGCCGACCGCGCGGCCGAGTACGAGGGCGAGTACCGGAGCACCGCGTTCCAGACGACCCCCGAGAAGCTCGTCGGGCTCGCCGACGCCTACCACGTCTCCGTGACCGACGAGGGGTACCTCGAGCTGGGATCGCCCCTGCTCGGCGGCGAGACCCGCTGGGTCGAACTCGAGCCCGGCGTCTTCGCGCCCGATCCCGACGAGGACGACGCCATGTTGACCTCGAGGCTGGCCATCGAGGACGGCACCCTCTACACGGATGCGCCCGCGGCTCCGTACGAGGCGGTGTCGTGGTACGAGACGGCGACGGTCCAGCTCGGCCTGGCGGTCGTCGCGCTCGGCACGGTACTCTCGACGCTCGTCGTCTGGCCGATCAGCGCGTACCGCAACCGCAGGTGGGGACGAATGCGCACCCACCTCACCCGCCCGCGACTGTCGATCCTCGCCGGCGCCGGCCTCCTCGTCGCGTTCGTCGTCGGCCTGCTCGCGAACGGGGCCGCCGACCCGAACCAGTTCGTCTACGGCTACACGCCGTGGCTGCGGCTCACCCTCGCGCTCCTGCTCGGAGTTCCGCTCGTAACGGCGGCCGCGCTGGCGTTCGTCGGCCTCGAGTGGTACCGGGTGGTCGCAGCACGGGATCTCGAGGCGAGTTCGACGACGCCGCTCGGGCTGGCGTATCTGACCGCGCTTGCGTTCGCGTTGCTCGTCTTCGTCTCGCAGCTGTGGTACTGGAACCTGCTGACCGCGGCGGCGTTCTAACGGGGGCGGCGGCGACTCGGGGACTACAACGGCCCGCCCACTGTCGCGGCGACGAACAACAGCGCGGGAATCGTCGCGGTCGCCAGCGCCACGAGGTGTGGCGCGGGCGTCTCGTCGACGGCGGTCCGTGCGTTCGCCGCGGTTGCGACCGTAAACGCCGTGCTGGCGCCGAGAAAGAGGACGATCGACCAGAAGATGCTCTCGTTGTACCGAGCGCGGACCGCCGGCCGATCGAGCGTGTAGTGGAACGCGAACAGGTCGGCCCACTGGGAGTTGTGGAACGCGTAGAGTTGGGTCTCGTACACCGGGGCGATATGGTGAACGTCCGGAAGCAGCCCCCAGAGTCCACCGACCGCGACGAGCCACAGCGGCAGCCACATCGGAAGTCGGTACCGGAGCGCCAGCGGTGTGACGAGCAGAAGGACGAGCACTGCGCCGACCAGAAAGTGGACGATTGCGGGAGCCATTGGAACGGACCGGCGGGGACCCGGTCGAAGCATCCGATTCGGCGGTCTCGCGCTTCAGTAACCGGTGAGTACACCGACTCGAGCGACCGACGAGCGACGAGTATCGCGGGATTTCCGGATCGCGGCTCGAGGGAACGACCTCGAGTCGGTCGCGCGGCTGGCGTCGGTAATCCGGTGTTGTCCCGAGCCGGCCGAGATTCAGCGGGCTTATGGGTCCGCCGGAGAAGTGATCGACGTCCCCATCATGCGCTGGCGGTATCGAACGACGGTTCTCGCGCTCTGTCTGCTCGCCTTCTTCGTGACGTACTTCGCCCGAATGGCGATCAGCCCGGTCATTCCGTTTATCGCCGCGGACTTCGACGTCTCGAACACCCAGATCGGGTTCGCGCTCTCGGGGATGTGGCTTGCCTACGGGCTCTCGCAGTTCCCCAGCGGCGTCCTCGGGGATCGGTACGGCGAGAAGCCGGTGATCCTCGTCGCCGTCGGCGGGACGGCGCTGGCCAGCCTCCTGCTCGCGTTCGCGCCCGCGTTTCCGGCGTTCGTCCTGTTCGCCGTGATCCTGGGGCTGGTCGCGGGCCTGCACTACGCCGTCGCGACGACGCTGCTGTCGCGGACGTACGACGAACTCGGTCGCGCGGTCGGCATCCACTCGATCGGCGGCCCGCTCGCGGGGCTGGTCGCGCCCGTCGCTGCGGCCTGGGTCGGCACCCGGTACGGCTGGCGCCCGGCCGTCGCGCTCGCGTTGCTCGTCGGCCTCCCCGTGTTCGCCCTCTTCGCCCTGCGGGTGCGTTCGACCGAGCCACGACGGCCCGACCAGCCGATGCGCGACCGGTTCGAGCTCGCGGCGCTTCGCGAACTGGTGACGCGGCCGGCTATCGCGTTCACGCTCGGCATCGCCATGCTCGGGACCTTCATCGTCCAGGGGCTGCTCACCTTCCTACCGACCTTCCTGATCGACTACCACGCCTACTCCGCGACGCTGGCCGGCGTCGCCTTCTCGGCGTTTTTCGTCGTTCGGACCGTCGGCCAGTCGATCCTCGGCGAGTTCTCCGACCGGTACGGCCGCGATCTCGCGATCGGGATCGCGATGCTCGCGGGGACGGTCGGCGTCCTCGGGATGGTCGTCGGGCCGGGGCTCGTCACGGTCGGAATCGCCGTGTTGCTGGCCGGGCTGGGCTCGAGTTTCTTCGCGGCGCTCGATCCGCGATTTCTCGATCAGTTCGGCGACACCGAACGCGGCGCGGGCTTCGGCCTCGTCCGTACGGTGTACACCGTCGTCGGCTCCGCCGGCTCGGTCGGCGTCGGCCTGTTCGCGGACCTGTTCGGCTGGGGCGTTTCCTTCCTCGTTCTCGCCGGCCTGTTCGCGCTGACGTTTACCGCGCTCGTCGCGAACTGGGCGCTCGAGTTGGGTTATTAGCTACTACCAGCTTCGGGACGGGTCTCCCAGCGAATCGTCCGGCGGCCAGCAGTCGAGTTCCTCGGAGAGGCCGAACACGCGATCCGTACTCTCCCCGTCCGCGAGCGATACCGCTTCCTCCCAGCTCGAGTCGATGACTCCCCTCTCTGCCAGTTTCGGCAGGTGCGTGTGTCGCAATCGGTCTCGGGCACGTTCGACCTTCCGATCGTCGAGGTCCTCGAGCGGGAGCTGGTGCCGACGGGCGGCCACGCTCCGCGAGAGGTCCTCGAGCGTCGCCGTGCCGTCGCGCTCCGTCAGTTCGTGAAGGACGAGCTGGCGGTCGGCGCTGGCGAGCACGGCGAGTGCCTCCGTCCGGTCCATCTCTGACTGGGACTCCGCGGGTGGGTCCAAAAACAGCTCGGTCAAATTACGTTGGTATACCTGTCGTAGCCACTGAACGTTACTGTGCAGCCGATCGTCCAACCGTCGTACGATCGGCGTGCAGAGATCTCAGTTGGACGGGAAACAGCAACTTCCGGCTCGTTCGCCGACTCTCGAGGCCGGCTGCAATAGTAGGCTGCAGCGTCGATCGGGTCCCGGCGTCGTGAGGACGACGAAACGAACGCCCGGAGCCGGGCGTCGGCACAGGTTTTCTGTCGCTATATAATCATTAGTAAAAGCTCTCAAGCTACGAAAGTAGCCAATAGAACAAAACCCTAGAAGTTCCACTAAAAAAACATGGTGGGGACATTCACCGTCGACCTGCGAAACGGACGGAGCGTTCCGTTCGACGAAATCGTGGTGCTGGAGCGGACGAACGGCACGTGGATCCGCTGTATCAGGGACGAACCCAGTCGGCGCGAGCAGCTCCCGGAAACGACGAAATACTACCACCTCGAGACCGACGTCGTCGCCCTGCTCGAGGAGACGGACGACGAACTCACCGAAGACGAGACGGTTCGGCGGTCACTCGAGTAGGTGCGGGGAGGCCGAACGCCTCGAGGCGTAACCGTCCGTCCGCCGGGAACTGACCGACGTCCGCGCTACGGGCCCGGATGATCAATCGAACTCCTCCTCTCGACGGCCGACGTCGGTCGACCCCTCGACCACCTCGAACTCGCTCGAGCCGCAACGACAGCCGTCCTTCGATCCGATCGGCTGTACCGTCCCGTCCGACGCGACTCTGGCAGCGTAGGCCGATCCACACGCGGTACAGACCGCCATCCGTCGTCGTTCCTCCTCACCCATACGCTACCGTACGATATCGGGTCTAATTATATTATTGACAGTTAGTACGGTGCGAGTCGTCGATCGGTCGGCGACGACGGGACTCGGCCGGCGATCGTTACGCGGTCGCTCCGCCTTCGAGTTACGCGCGTGATGGGGCGGCCGTCCCGACGGCGGTCGACCAGAGTCCGACGAGAACCGCGGCGAAGGTGAGCGCGATCGCGATCGTAAAACTCCCGGTGTAGGCGACGCTCGCGGTTCCCAGCGGGGGCATCGCCAGCGCGGTTACGCCGATCGCGATGTTGAAGACGCCGACGATGGCGGTGTCCTTCTCGGGGGAGTAGACCGTCATCACCAGCGGGATGTACAGCGTCGCGGAGCCGCCCAGCCCGAGCCCGATCAGGAAGATCGCGACCGGGAGCATCGAGTCGGCCGAGGCGAACAGCAGGGCGATACCGGCGGCCGCGGCGGTGAGCGACCCGAGGAAGGCACGTCGCGAGCCGACGACGTCGGCGAGGTAGCCGCCGCCGATTCGCGAGATAATGCTGACGCCGCCGATCAACCCGAACGCGGCCGACGCGCCGGCTTCGGTGAGCCCGCGGTGGGCGAAGAGGTCGACGGCGTAGGCTGCCAGCAGCTGGTACCACGCAAAGGAGAGCGCGATCCCGAAGAACAGCAGCTGGAACGTTCGCGTCCCGCCCAGTCGAGCGAGCCACTCGAGGAGTTCCCCGGTGGTCGCGGTCGACTGTTCCGCCCATTGTGGGCGCCGACAGACCAGCCCGGCCAGCAGGAACGCGACCGCGGTCGTCGACATAACGAGGAAAAAGCCCGGGCGGACGCCGAGCTCCGAGAGGACGAACTGCCAGATTGGCGGGAGGACGGTCAGGCCGAGTCCGTTGCCGACGAAGATCAGCCCCGTCGCGGCGCCGCGACGGCGATCGAACCAGCGCGGGACGACCGACGCGAGCAGGACGAACGCCGTCCCCAGCGCGAGCCCGAGGAAGGCGAACACGACCGTCAGTCCGGCGATCGATTCCGTGACGTACAGCGCGGGAGCCAACAGCCCCGCCACGGCCGAGCAGGCGAGCAACAGCGTCCGCGATCCCAGCCGCGTGCCGAACACGCCGACGAGCCCGGAGCCGATAAAAAAGGTAAACAGCATGACGGCGAACACGGCCGACAGCGCGAGCGGCGAGACGCCGAAGGCGTCGCTGAACGGCGCGCGGAAGATGCCGTACGACAGCGGCGTGCCGAAGGTAAAGACCATCGCGACGGCGCCGACGATCGCCACCAGCCAGCTACGGCGACCGTCGGGGCGTTCCGGATCGTCGGTGCGCACGACACCGTCTCGAGCGCGCTCGGTCGAAAGGATTCTGATCCACGGCGGGATTGCCGTGACCGGCTCGAGTCGGCGGGCCGGACTCCCGTTCTGTGTTCGCGGTGGACGAAAGAGGGGGTTGGATTGCGACCCCGCTCGAGTCGCCGCGGCGACGACACACCGCGAAGTTACTTGTCCCCGTCTGGTGCAGTGACCCTCGAGTTGACGGACGGTTCGTCCGCCAGTATTCATGACCGACCGGCAACCGAGGTTTGTGGTTCGGACGCCCCGGCAGGAGCCGACGACCAAGCAAGCGAGGAGGGTAGAGCGATGACGCCACTCGAGCCGATGCTCGCGGTCGTGGCCGGGCTGTCCGGGGTGTACCTGCTCGCCTGGTGGTACTGGTGGGACGCCCTCGTCGACGAGGGGATCGAACTCGAGTACGCAGAGTAACGGGCGCTCGAGGAGGCGTCCGGTTCCGCGGCGTGTCCCGGCTGTGCGGTCGACCACTACCGCGTGCGGGTCGGTCCCACGGGTTTATCCGATACGGCGGTGAGTCCGTATCCGGGTTGACAACAATGCACGAACTAACGCTGGATACGGCGAAGGAGATCATCGACGCGGCTGAAGAACGGGCGGCAGAGATCGACGTCCCGATGTGTGTCGCGGTCGCTAACGAGGGCGGGAACCTCGTCGCGTTCCACCGGATGGACGGCGCGTTGCTCGCGAGCAGCGACATCGCCCGGAACAAGGCCTACTCGTCGGTGGCGATGGAGCTGGAGACGGAGACCATCCAGGAGGTGTCACAACCGGGTGCGTCGCTGTACGGGCTGGGGAACACGAACGACGGCCGGATCGTCACCTTCGGCGGCGGGCTTCCGCTCGAGGACGACGGGACCGTCGTCGGGGGTGTGGGCGTCTCCGGCGGCAGTGCGGACGAGGACGTGGACGTCGCGGAAGCCGGCGTCGACGCCTTCGACCGCGAGTAACGTGTTCCCACCGCCGCGCTCGGCGCGGTCTTCGATCCGACGGCTCGAGTCTCGCGTCCGCCTCGCGGCGCGTCCCGCGGGGCGGCGATGACCGACGGGATCGTCGCCGTCGTGAGCGGCACCACCGCCCCCGAGCGCGTGCTCTTCGAGGCCGCGCGCCGGGCGGACGACTCCGGCGCGACCGTCCACGTCCTCTACGTGCTCGGCCTCGAGTGGTACGCGAGCGCGGAGCTCTGGCTGGCCGAGCGCTTGCGGATACCCACCGGAACCGACACGATACGGACGGTTTGTGAGCACAAGGCCGATCGGCTCGCCGCGCCCGCACTCGAGCGCTACGAGGCGGCCGGGCGGATCGGCCACCCGATCGACGAGATCGTCGAGTACGCCGCGGGGGTCGGGGCCGACACCGTCGTCGTCGACAGCGACCTGCCGTCGGGAACCGGGGCCTGGCGCCGGGCTTCGGACCCGCTCGAGCGGTTCCGCGAGCGAGAGCTGTCGGTCGTTCCGGTGTACTGAGCCGAGATATCCGCTATCACACACCACTATAGTACGGTCTCGCGTACGAACCGGTATGAGCGAACCGGTCGTTCCGCCGGCGTCGAACCGGTTGCCGGTCGTCGGGCACGCGTTCGCGTTCGCCCGCGAGCCGTTCGTCGCACTGGAGCGATGGGCCCGACACGGAGCCGTCGTCCGCCTCGAGTTCCCGGGAGAGCGGTTGTACCTGGTGTCCGATCCCGAGATCGTCGCCGCGGTGTTTCGCGACGGCGAACGCAGGTTCACGATCGCCGAGCAGCAACGCCGGGCGTTCGCCGACGTCGAGGACCGCGCGGTCTCGACCGCCGCCGGCGACCGGTGGCGACGACTCCGCGGGGCGCTACGACCGGCGTTTGCCCGCGCCGCTGCATCGGTGCGCGGTTCGCCCACCTCGAGGTGCGCCTTGCACTGGCGGCGATGGTCGGGCGCGTCGACCTCGACGTTTCGGTTCCGGAGCCGCTGTCGTTCGTTCCGACGCTCTCGCTCCGGCCCGCGGTCGACCTCTCCGCGACCGTTCGGCACCGGTGACGGCGAAACCGGACGAGGGGATCGGCGGAACGTGTCGTCGGCGCTCGATCAGTTGAACCACTCGACGTACTCCTCGCAGGCTCCACACGTCGCGTGCGTGACCCACTCGTCGCCGTGATCGTGTTCGGCCGGTGCGACGCGGGAAAGCTGGAGGTTCGTGGATCCGCACTCGGGACACTGCGGGGGGATCGCTTCGTTCATTACGTCTCATGATTTCCTCTATGACATTAAAAATTGTCAATAGGTTCCCGTTTTCGATCCGTGCCCGCACCCGCGGAGCGTCGAGAAGTGTCCTACCTCCTCTGCGCGAGATGGGCCGTTCCCTACCCCCGCGGCCGGCCCCGATTCCCACGACGCAGGAACGACTGGTAGTACTATCCTCGCTCGAGCGGTACGTTCTCGTATGAGGTATCTCATCGCAACCGACGGCTCGGACGTCAGCGACGCCGCGGTCGAACGCGCCGCTCGCGAGGCGAGGGCGTGGGACGCCACCCTCGAGATCGTCCACGTGCTGACGCCCGAGACGGAACTCGTCGACGGAACGCTCGTGCTTCCCGGCGAGGACCGGGCCGTCGAGTACGGCGAGCGGACGCTCCGACGGGCGGCGGAACTTGCGGCCGAAGCCGCCGGCGAAACCGATCTCGAGATCACGACCGAACTGCTGGCCGGACGGCCCGCCGCGGCGATCACCGACTACGCCGACGAGGCCGAGGTCGACGGGATCTACGTCGGTCACCGCGGCCTCTCGGCGGAGCACGAACGGGTCGTCGGTAGCGTGGCCAAGGCGGTCGTCGACAAGTCGACCGTTCCCGTAACGATCGTCAAGTAGCCGAGGGTCGACGGGACGTCTCCGTCTCGAGCCGACCCGGAGACGGGCGGATCGTCCCTCGTCATCGATCTCGGTCGAACGTTGTCGATCGGGCAATTCCCTCCCGAACTACGGGCTCGAGAATATTACTAACTAGACGTATATGCGGCTCGAATTGTAAGAACCAAACAATTACGTCCAGGTATGGAACTATTACACTAGTAGAAGGATTTATTACTGAACGTACTGTATGCGAAGGTACGGTGGTGATGCTAACGAATCCCACACAACTCGACTGTCGATATGCCTGTGGCAACCGAGGTCCCGCCTCGACTCCGTGAGATCGGGTATCGGAGACACCTCGCTCGGTGCCTACTGTCATGTTTCCGCCGTTCGCGGCCCGGTTTTCGTCCGTTCACTCGAACTGATCGCTTTCCGTAGCGAGTGATCCTGTCCGAGGATGTGTTCCGTGCCGTCAGCGAACTGTCCTCTCTCGAGTCGCGGTTCCACACGTTATCCGGAACGAACTCCTTTACCGGCCCGAGCAGCACGCGCGACGGCCGTTCGAACTCGAGCAGTCGGCGAGAGGTCACGGCTCGAGACCCCCGCTCCCGCGAGTCGCCTGCAGTTGTCGATCTCGACAGTTGTGGGGAGAACCGGTAGACGACCACTACGATTCGGATAGCCTCGAGTGAACGGCCGAACCCGGTAATTACCCATATCGTCCGCGGGAGACGGTGACACGATGACAGGTCGTTCAGGGAAAGGTGCACCACCGACCGAGAACCCGTTCGCCGAGGGGTCTACGGAGGCACGGCTGTACGAACTGCTCGCCCGAATGGAAGGAGAACGAACCGCAGCCGAACTGGCGGCGCGAATCGATCGCGACCGAACCGCAGTCCGGGAGACGCTCGAGTCGTTCGCCGCCCTCGGCCTCGTTACGGAGCGGGCGGGCTCGCCAGCGACCTACGAGCGCAACGACGCACAGTTCCCCCGCGACGGAGCGGCGGCACTCGCCCGGGAGCGCTCGCTCGAGGCGCTCGAGGCTCGGATGGACACGCTGGTCGATCGGGTGTGGACCTACCAGCGCCGGTACGACGCCGAGACGCCGATCGGCGTCGACGTTTCGGCCGGCGACATCACGCCGGCGGAACTTGCCGACTGGGAGGCCGCCCGCGCGGAGCTGCGGTGTTGCGAGCGCGCGCGCCGGATCCGGCTGCGCGACGTCGTGTCTACGGTAGAGTCCGAAGAGGGGTTGTGACGGGATCCCGGTTCGAGAACGCCGTGCCGTCGGCGGCGCTCGCTCGAAGTCCCTGCTCGCGCTCACGTCGCGGACGCTTCCTCGACCGGGGGAAGGACGACCGAAAACGTCGCACCCTCGCCGGGTTCGGAGTCGACCTCGAGGGTCCCGTCGTGGCGCTCGGCGATGCGCTGACAGAGCGCCAGGCCGATCCCCGTCCCCTCGTGGTCTTCCTGGGTGTGGAGGCGATCGAACGCCTCGAAGATCCGCTCCTGGTCCTCGGAATCGATCCCGATCCCCTCGTCACGGACCCGAATCTCCCACCGGCTGCCGACCCGTTCGGCGGAGACGTGAACCCGCGGCGGCTCGTCGCCGCTGTACTCGAGGCTGTTCGAGAGGAGGTTCTGGAACAGCTGGCGCAGCTGGCTTCGATCGCCCGCGACGCGGGGGAGCTCCTCGACGGTGATCTCGGCGTCGGTCTCCTCGATCCGCACCCCCAGATCGGTCAGCGCGTCCTCGAGGACGGCGTCGAGCTCGACGGGCTCGAGCGGATCGCCCCGCGTCTCGACCCGGGAGTACGCCAGAAGGTCGTCGACCATCACCTGCAGCCGATCGGCGCCGTCGACCGCGAACGCGACGAACTCCTCGGCGTCCCCGTCGAGGTCGTCGCCGTAGCGCTCCTCGAGCAGCCGGAGGTAGCTCGAGATCATCCGCAGCGGCTCCTGGAGGTCGTGGGAGGCGGCGGAGGCGAACTGTTCCAGGCGCTCGTTGGAGGTCTCGAGTTCCCCGACGATCGCCTCGAGTTCCCGCTGTGTCTCCCGGAGCTCGTCGTTGCGCTCCTCGAGGCGGGTCTGGACGCGCTCGAGGGCGTCGTTTCGCCGTTCGATCTCCCGTTCCCGGGCGATCGCGCGGGACTCGTGGATCCCGATCCCGAGACCGGCGACCGAACCGATCGCCAGCGCGACGGCTCGCGTGCCGAACGTAAACTCGGTCGGGATTCCGGGATGGAGCGCCCGAAGGAGGAGAAACACGAACATGACGCCGACGCCGGCGAGGCTCCACGTCGCGACCCGTCGGTAGAGATCGGGCTCGATCTCGGACTCCGAGAGCCAGCGGCCGACGTACAGAAACAGTACGCCCGTCAGCCCGAGCAGCAGGAAGTCGATGAGGGCCTCGAGCGCAGAGCCGCCGCTTGCGACCTTGAGAAGCGACTGGCCGGCCGCGACCGCGATGATACCCAGCCCGAGAACGTGAACGTAGCGCGACCGACGGACCATCCCCTTCGAGTACCCCATGCGTTGCTATGAGGATTGCTGCGACTGGCCGTCGTAGTGGACGATCGTTCAATCGCGGTTCAGGCTCGAACAGTGCTGAATTCGGACAGATTCGCTTTCGGAACGTTCGATCGGAACCCGACGTTCGGTCGTTCGGCCGGCGGGAACGATAGCTCAGCGACCCGACCGAACCGATTCGCGTCCGGACAGCCGTCGAGAGACCGGCGTGGACTCCGACCGCGACCGTCGTGAACTCGGGCGGGTTTCCGGATCCGGTCGAAAGGCGAACCCGTTGTTCAGCCCCGGAGCATCCATTTAGTTAGCGATCGGACGCGTTCGTGATGAAAACGTTTTTACAGTTGACCGGCCAGTCATCAGAAGATGGAACTGCTCGTCTTGCCCATCCTCGCCGTGCTTATCCTGTTGCAGATTCCGATCTCGATTTTCGTCCACTTCGACGCGAAGCGCCGCGAGCTGAAAAACCCCGACACCTACGAGTTCGGCGTTCTCGTGCCGCTTTGCGGGCTGGTCGTTACCGTCGTCTACCTGTACAAACGGCGTCGACGGTCCGGGAAGATCGCGGGGTGAGGGCGGAGGGGCCGGTCGGACGACGATCGGTTTTTCGGCGGGGCGTGGCTCGAGGACGGGATTTCGATCCGATATAAAACGTTATGCGCTCGAGAACACTCTCTGTAGCATAGATGTACTGGCACGAGATCGAGGATCGACGGGGGGCGACGTGGACCTGAAGCGCCGCGAGTTCGGGACCATCGCCGCCGTCTCACTGTCGGCGATACTGGCCGGCTGTGCCGACGCCGAGGACGACGGGGGAGACGACTCCGAATCGGAGACCGAGGCGGTCGACGACGTCGGGGACGAGGAGAACGGCGACTCGGAGAGCGACGGGGCCGGGGACGACGGGAGTACCGATCCGGAGCCCGACGAGTCCGAGCCTGCCGAGCCCGAGAGCGACGACGGCGAGGACGACGCAGCCGAGCAGGACTCGAGCGAGGACGACGAGGAGACCGACACCACGGAGTCGGGGGAGGCCAACGAGTCGGACGCCGAAGACGGTGACGAGGAGGCGGTCTACGAGGACGAGTCGATCGACGGCGAGGTCGTGCTGTCGGCGGACGCCGAGCGCCACCTCGAGGTCGAGCGACACACCTTCACCTGGGACGACGAGCCGCCGAGCGAGCTGTGTCAGGTCCACGCGATGCTCGCGAACGCCAGCGGCGCGGAACTCACCGTCAGTATGACCGCCCGGGTGTTCGACGCGGACGGGAACGAACGCTCCTCGACCACGAAGGCCGCGACCGAGGGACCGGCACCGGGCGCCGACGACGCCGTCTACTCCTTCGAGCTGAACAACTGCCCGGAGATCGCGGCGTACGAACTCGAGATCACGGACGTGGAGGCGACGGGGGACCCGGACGGGATCGACGACGACCCGGAGCGACACCTGTTGCGCGTGCTCGTCCAGGACGGGTTCGGCGACCCTATCGAGAACGCGACCGTCAGGGTCGAGGAACGCGGTCTGGGCGGCTGGGGCGAGACTCGAGACGTCGACGAGCACGGCCAGGCCGAGTTCGAGTTCCAGACCGGCGACTACCGGATAACGGTCGCGGCGGAGGGGTATCCGACCCTCGAGGACTCGCTCGAACTCACCGGTAGCGTGGAGTACTCGGCGACGCTTCGGGCCGACGGCTGATACGGATTGCTGTAACGATTTACCGGCGCAACCGCCGTACGGGTCGCGGTTGCGCCGGTAATGACTTACAGGAAACCGTATGAGTTTCGACCGGGAGTCGCAGGGTTCGGCGCTCTCCGAGTCGGCCGTGGCACCGCGTTCCCGACGGAGACTCGTCGGTGGGCTCGAGCGGTTCGTTCAGTATTGCCGGACAGTTGCGCGGTCGGGACGCTCGAGCAGGGCTTTTCTCGTCTCGGCAGGTACTATGTCACATGACAACACCGCTCGAACGGCTCCGGCGGCGGTACGAAACGACCGACAAGAAGTGTCCGGCGTGTGGCTACGTGGATACTGGACGAAACTGGGAGAGCCGAACCGACGGGAAGCGGGTCGTGTACCGACACGTCTGTCCCAGTTGCGATGCGAGCCGCGAGCACACCTTTCGGCTCACCTGAGGGGGGTTCTCGGGTCGGCCCCGGACGCGATGCCGGACAGCGAGCCACTACGCGGCGAATCCGGGTTTCAGCCGAGAGGGGAGCCAAACCTTTCAAATAGTCGTGACACATGTTTCGGTCCGAATGAATAGTGAGCCAAAGGATCACTCCGGTTTCGCGATACACTCCGCGTTCGCCGACCTCGCCGATGGATTCTTTCAAACGTTGGTCGTGAACGCCTCGGAGGGGCTGTTGACGATCGATACGGACAGCAGGATCGTCTTCGCGAACGCGGCGATCGAGGACATTCTCGGATACTCGCCGAACGAACTGGTCGGAAGTTCCAAACTCGAGATCGTTCCCGAGCGCTTGCGCCCGGTACACGAACGCCAGTTCGCGAGGTATCTCGAGACCGGCGAGAAACACATCGACTGGGACGGCGTCCAACTCCCCGCATTACACAAAGACGGCCGCGAGGTTCCCGTCACGATCAGCTTTCGACGACACGAGTTCGACGGGGAACCGCTGTTCACCGGCGTGTTTCGGGATATCTCCGACCTGAAAGCGAAGGAGCGACAGCTCGAGCGACAGAACGAACGGCTGGAGAAGTTCGCCGAGATTCTCTCACACGACGTCCGAAACCCGCTGAACATCGCCCAGGCGTACGCCGAGTCGCTCGCCGACGACGTCGAGCGCCAGGAGTTAGAAAACGTCTCCGAGGCGCTCGACCGGATGGAGGAGATCGTCGACGACATGCTGACGCTCGTCGAAGCGGGTCGGTCGCTCGAGACGCTCGAGTGCGTCTCGCTCCACCGGCTTGCGACGGAGGCCTGGCGGTGGGTGGAGACGGTCGACGCCGAGCTAGCCGTCGAGAACGAAGAACGGACGATCCGGGCGGACCGCAGCCAGGTCACGTCGCTGTTCGAGAACCTGTTCACCAACGCGGTCGTCCACGGCGGCTCCGACGTTACCGTCCGGGTCGGGTTTCTCGAGGAGTCGAACGGGTTCTACGTCGAGGATACCGGAGACGGAATTGCCGAACAACACCGAGAGGACGTCTTCGAACACGGGTACACGACGCGTACCGAGGGAACGGGACTGGGGCTCTCTATCGTACAAGCGATCGCCGAGACACACGGCTGGACGGTCGCGATGACCGAAAGCGACGGCGGAGGCGCCCGGTTCGAATTTCACCTCTGATACAGTCTCCTGTACGTCACTCTCTCCGAATACCGAAATCGTGCCACTATCTACTGTTACAGCGGACCGTATGATTCCGAGCCGATTGCCGGCGAGCGTTTCGACCACACCTGCCGGCGACGATCCGTCCGAAACCGGAATTAACACCTCCGGTGTTCTACAATTATTACTATCAGGAACATCTAAGTGACGACCCGTGGAACCTCGAGTATGGATTCCGTCGGGATCGTCGACATCGGTAGCACGAACTTCCGTTACGCCGCAGCGACGCCGACGGGCGACTTTCTGACCGACGTTACGACCGAACCGACGCGACCCCACGAACTCGTCGCGCAACTCGGAGGGGCGATCGAACGGTTACGGGACGCGGCGACAGTCGACGCGGTCGCGATCGCCGTACCGGGACTGGTCGATTCCGGATGCGTTCGACGGTTCGACACTGCGGACGGCGACGTCATCGATCGCATCGAGGTCGCGACGCCGCTCCGGGAGCGGTACGGGCTTCCGGTGGTCCTCGAGAACGACTGCACCGCGTCCGCGCTCGGCGAGTGGTACTTCGGCGCGCGCGAGGATCAGGAGTGTCTGCTCCAGCTCACCGTCGGGACGGGGATCGGCGGCGGGGTCGTCGAGCGCGGGCAGGCGCTTCGCGGCGAGGACGGCGGCGCGGGCGAGTTCGGACTCATCCCGGTCGCTCCCGACAGTATTCTCGAGAGCACCGGCGTCACCGGCGCGTGGGAGGCGTTCTGTTCCGGTCGCGGCATCCCGTCGTACGTTCGCCACCGGTTCCGCGCCGACGGGATGTGGGAGGAAAACGCCGCGAGCGAGTTTCGCGAGACGCTCGCGGCCGGCGACGAGTTCGACGCGCCGGCCGTGTTCGAGGCGGCCGCCGCGGGCGACCCGTTCGTGCAGGGCTGTCTGGATCGGGTCAGCCGGTACAACGCCGTCGGGATCGCCGCGCTCTGTAACGCGTACAATCCGGGCCTCGTCACGCTCGGCGGCGGCGTCGCACGCAACAACACCGACTGGTTCCTCGAGGGCGTCGATCGGTACCTCGAGGAGTACCTGTTCGTCGACCGTCCGGCGATCCGAGAGAGCCCGCTGGGCGATGATCTCGGACTGTACGGTGCGCTGGGAGTCGCCCTCGATCGAGGGGAGACGGAACTGAACCGGTAGCGTTCCGTCGCACGTTCCGTCTCAGTGAATCGCCTCGGGGTCAAGCCCTGAGGCTTCCCGTTTCCACGACGCGCTTTGCAGACACACGCTGAAGGTCAGGTGTGTTCGTAGGGAGCGCAGTCTCCACGGGCGTATCTTCGGGCCATCCCAGCCCTAGTTCAGAAAAGCCGCGTTGTAGGATGTTCATCGCCGCGTTCGCGTCCCTGTCCGTCTCGAATCCGCACGACGGACAGGAGTGTTCCCGTACCCAGATGGGCTTTGCTGTCTCCACACCACACGACGCACATTCTTTGGTGGTGCCTCGCGCTTCGACCTGCACGACGTGACAACCGTACAGGTCGGCCTTGTAATGAAGGAGGGTGATGAACTGTCGCCACGCCGCGTCCTGCTTGTTGCGAGCGTTATGCGACTGTTCCAACATTCCCTTCACGTCCAAATCCTCAACAAACACCGCGTCGTACTCACGGACAAGCCACGTCGTAATCTTGTGCTGATAGTCCAGCACCTTCCGCCGGATGTGACGCTTGACCTTCGCCACTTCCCGACGCTGTTTCTCGTAGTTGTTCGACCCTTTCTGCTTCCGTGAGAGGTTGCGTTGCTCGCGGCGGAGTCGGTCGTACTCGTCTTCGAGGTCGAGCCAATCCACCGTCTTGCCGTCGCTGGTGTGGACGTAGTTGAGGATTCCGAGGTCGATACCCACGCTGTTGCTTGAATCTAACTCGTCCAGCGCGGGTTTCTCGGGTAAGTCAGCTTCGTCGGTTTCGAGGCCGAAAGAGACAAACCAGTCACCGGTCGTCTCTTTTTTGACCGTGACTTCTTTGATGTCCGCTTCGTCAGGGATTTCGCGGTGGTAGCGGATTTTGATGTCTCCGATTTTGGAGAGCCAGAGGGTCGCGTGTCGGCCACTCGTGTTTTTGAGTTCGAAGCCGGACTGAGAGTACGTCATACTCTGGAACTCCCTTGGTGACTTCCACTTGAGCTTCCCCACCTTGTTCCCGTTTTGTTTCTGCTCGGAGAGGCCGTCGAGGTTCTGGTAGAACCGTGTGACGGTTCGTTGTAGAGCCTTCGAGTTGACTTCCGAGAAGACAGGGAACTCGTCTTTCCACGCGGGGAGTCGGTAGTGGTGTTTGTACGCGGAACCGATATTGTCGGCGTCCACGTTCTCGTACTCGTACAGGGTGTAGTTGTACGCTTGGCGATGAATGTCGATGTGTCGTTCCAGTTCAGCCGCTACCTGTTGTGTCGGGTATGCAGGGTAGCGGTGACTGTACTCCATTGCTGTCTCTTGATTAGGGATATGTTCACTTAATGATTTGTATCCCTGCCTATCGGATTCAACCCCGGAGTCAAGCCCCGGGGCATTCTCCTATACCGCTTGTAAAACCACTCGGCGTACTCGTTGCAGTCGATGCACTCGACGCGGGTGGCCCAGTCCTCGCTGCGTTCGTGGTCGTCCGGTGAGACCTGCGCCACCCTCACGTTCAACGATCGACACTCCGGACACTGGGACGGAATCGACTGACTCATTCCGATACCGCATTCGACATGTATCATGGTAATTGTTATCTATTAACTATGACACGCGCCGGCTGAGAGTAACTCGGATACCGACAGTAACATCCCCGCCTCGGAACGTCGGTTCCCGTTTCCGGTATCACCCACGTTGAGGGACAGTCAGCGCACAGACGAGTAGGGCTTATAATAACAGGTACCGAAGTCCGTATCGGTGGTCAACCGTGCCCCACGCCCCACTCCACGAGGCGAACGAGGAGCTCGAGTGTCCCGACTGTCGGCGGACGATCCCCGTGCGATCGAGGGTGTGTCCGTACTGTGAGATCTCGTTGCACTGACCCTCTTTTGCGCTCCCGCTCGCGGTTCGTGACCGATCGCGAGCGGTGCGGTCGGCGTAGGCACCGCGATAGCGCGGGGAGGTGCCGCCCAATAGCGCCTTACCGTTTCCGGTCGGAGGTAGCAGAAGGTTACCGGCTCGCTACAGTGGGTGTAACGACCGACATCTCACCGTTATCTCTCGCGAGAGTGAGTTATATATCTGAACGAACAACACAAAATACACCGGGTTCGTTCTAATCTCTATCTAATTCGCCCCAATACACCGTTACTTCGACAGAAAGCACTAAGTTTCCCTGTTCACTCGTCGGGTGTATGGCACGCGACGCTGCGACCCCGAACGGAGACGCCCCGAACGATGCTGCCGCCCTCCCCAACCGCGTTACGGTCGTCGGACACGGCGCTCCCGCGAGTTTCGAGATCACCGTCGACGGGACGATCGAGGCCACGGACGGCGACGGGACGGCCGTCGTCTCGGACCACGCCGTCGAAGGCGCGATCGAAGCCGGCGTCACCCGGTTCCGATTCTCCGGCGGGATGGCCAACGCACACGTTCTCGATCGAACCGGATCGGAGCGCTCGCCGACGATCCACGTCGAGTACGGAGCCCAGTAATTCACGATGGCTGTTCGTGACGACGTCAGAGAGCCCGGAGCGACCCGCATCGAACGCGAGTACGGTTCCGACACCCCGCCGACCGTCGCCATCCTCGAGGCGATCGCCGACCTCGAGGAGACCGATCCGACGGCGCTCGGCGACGAGTACGGACTCGTCCTCTACGACCACCTCGACCCGCAGGCGCTCGACGCGCTGTTCGCGGGCGCGTCCGGAGCCAGCGTGGCGGTGACGATCGAGGCCGACGCGACCTACGGAGTACGACTCACACCCGAGCGCGTCACGGTCGCGCGCGACGGGTAGCCTGCGGCCGGACGGTTCCGGCCCCGACGTAGCGGCGGTGGTCTCGAGACCGCTCTCCGATCCCGATGGGAGGAGGACGGTCACTCGAGACGAACTCACATCCGAACGATCACGAGGAATCGGCCGACGAACCGGTCGCTCGCCGCTCGGCGTTCGACACTGTCGCCTTCGTCAATCGAACACCTCTCCAACTGGATAACTGTCCACTCGGCCCGCAGATTGTTACCTTTATTACGATCGCTGTCGCAGCCCCGTGTCGATGAACACGTCCACTACTCACTCGCTGCGGCGAGTTCGAGTCGAACTCTTCGTCCGGACGAACCCCCCGACGGAGGCCGTCGAGCGGCTCGCCGACCTCGCGGCTCGAGTGCGCCGACTCGAGGACCGGACCACCGTTGCGGAGGTGGCGGTCGAAACGTGGACGACGGTGCGACCCGCACTAGAGGCGCTCAGCGACTCCGAGCCGGCGGTGTCTCCGGTAGTCGACGCGTTCGAGGAGTGGGCCGACCGCGCGGGCTACTCGCTTTCCCCGTCGTTCGCCCGGTGTGAAACCGAGTCGCTGCTCTCCCGGGGCTCGCGTGCGGAGCTCCGCGTTCCGCTCGCGTCGCTGGCCGTCTACGAGGACGAGACGCTTCGCTGGGTCGCTCCCTGCTCGGACGGCGAGCGCAGCTACTCCGTCGAAGACTGTCTCGCGGCCCTCGAGGAGGGAGGCATCGAACCGTCCTCGGAACGGACGCTGCGGTATCGCGACCCCGACGCGCTCGAGGAGCGCTCGCGTCAGTAGCGTCGACGGTCGACCCCCAAAGATATACGACTCGTTCGCAACGTGTGACACTATGGTCAAATCGACGGTCCGGTTCCCCGAGGAGGTCCTCGAGATCGTCCAGCAGCACATCGACGAGGGGGCGTTCGCGAACAAATCGGAGTTCCAGCGCTTCGCCGTGGAGTACCTGCTGACCCGGCTCGAGGACGACTACGAGCCGCTCCTGGAGGAGTTCGACGAGATCGAGAGCGAGGCGCTCGGCCCGGCCGCCCCCGAGGCGACCGAGTACATCGACGACGCCGACTCGTCGGACTTCCTGCGAACCGCGGGTCGCGTCCGACAGTGTGCGGTCCGGGGCGACCTCGAGACCGCCCGGGAACTGATCGATACGCGGTATCCGCCCTCGAGTCCGAAAGCGATGCTGCTGGACCTGGTCGTCGAGGGAGCGACGCCGGGCGGCTCCCGCGGCGAGTAGGACGTCGCTGTGACCGGCGGGTCGGACTCGGTGGTGGCACACGTTGTTCCGGAACTGTTCGGGTCGTGGTCGAGGCTCGAGCGATCGCTCCGTTGGAGTGACGCCGATCGCCCGTTCTCGAGCGACTCGCTCCCTGCGCGAGCAGGAGGGACGCCGATAGTGACACTCGATAGAAACATTCTAAGTGACAGGAATTGAACAGCCTGTATGCCACAGACCGTCGTCGTCAACGGGGAGGAGGTTCTGGTGGGGGAGAACACGACGATCGCGGTGCTGAGAAAAGCTGCGGGGGTCTCCGACGGGACGGTCGCCTTCTACCAGACCGACGAGGACATCGTGCGTCTCCTCCAGGACGACGACGTCATCACAGAGCACGTCCCGGAGGGCGCGACCATCGAGTTCCACCCGGGACAGATCGGCCTCAGGTCGGAGGATCCCACGGACGGCGAGCGGAAGTGATCGTCGGCGCGGCTGCGCTGTGGTTCGGGATTGTCTTGCTCGCACCAACGCAGGTGCCTCGCGTTCCTGCTGTCGAGCGACGCGCTTTCCTCCTCGGCTGTCCCGCATTCGGGGCGATCGTGACCGCAACGGGTGCGATAGCTATCAGGTCAGACGTCGACGGGACGGTTGCCGACCCCGATATCGTCGTACTCGAGCACCCCGATAACGGAGGAAGCAACGACTGGGGCACTACAACTACACCCGCTCGCATCCAACCACCACTCGCACCATGACGAACACATTCGCCAGGAGCGCCACGACGCGGAGACGCCCGAAGACGTACAGGCCGTCCTCAGGGAGGCCGTCGCATGAGTAGCGAACGCACCGTGACGATCGTTCCCGAGGCGGGGCTGCACGCCCGTCCGGCCGCCAAGTTCGTCCAGGCGGTCAACGAGCACGAGTCGGACGTTCGGATCGGCCGTGCCGACGATGAGGAACTCATCGCCGCGGGCAGCATGATCGCGGTCACGAGCCTCGGCGCCGAGACCGGCGAGGACGTCCGGCTCGTCGCGGACGGTCCCGACGAGGAAGCCACCCTGGACGCCCTCGAGCGCGTGCTAACTACCCCCGAAGACGAACTCGCCGACGGCGATGGGTGATCCGATGCCCGAACGAACGCTCACCGGAACCGGTGCGACGCCTCGCTCCGGCGCGGGAACGGTCGTGTGGTACAGTTCCGACGCCGAACTCACCGATCCCGCCGACGTAACGGTGGACCCGGAGACGGAACGCGAACGGTTCGCGGACGCCCGCGAGAGTGCCCGATCTGAACTGGAAGCCGAGCGCGACCGGACGGCCGAGCGCGTCGGCGAGGGGGAAGCCGAAATCTTCGACGCCCACCTGCAGTTCCTCGCGGATCCACAGATCGAGGACGGCGTCGAGGAGGCGATCGGCGACGGGGTGCCCGCCGAGCACGCCGTTCGCCGAGCGTTCGCCGACCCGATCGAGCAGTTCGAGGAGATGGACGGCCGGATGGCCGAGCGCGCCGACGACCTTCGGGACGTCCGGGACCGCCTGGTCCGGCTGCTCGCCGGGAGCGAGCGGGTCGACCTCGAGACTCTTCCCGAAGGTGCGGTCGTGCTCGCCGAGCGCCTGACGCCGAGCGACACGGCCCGGCTCGATCCCGACCGCGTCGGCGGCTTTGCCACCGTCACCGGTGGACGAACGTCCCACGCGGCGATCTTCGCCCGGTCGCTGGCGCTCCCGGCCGTGGTCGGCGTCGGCGAGGAACTCACCGACGTCGCGGCGGGCGCAACGGTCGTCGTCGACGGCGAGGCGGGCGAACTCGTCGTCGATCCGAGCGACGAACGCCTCGAGGCGGCGCGGGCGACTCGCGGGACCGAGGTCCGCGAGGGGTCGGTGACGACCGCCGACGGGACGCCGATCGAGGTCGCGGCGAACGTCGGTCGGCCCGCCGAGCTCGAGGGCGCCAGAGACCAGGGTGCCGACGGCGTCGGCCTCTACCGGACGGAGTTCCTGTTTCTCGACCGCGACGCGCCGCCCGACGAGGACGAGCAGTACGAGACGTACCTCGAGGCGCTCGAGACGTTCCCGGACGGCCGCGTGGTCGTCCGGACGCTGGACGTCGGCGGGGACAAGCCGATTCCGTACCTCGACCTGCCCGACGAGGAGAACCCCTTCCTCGGCGAGCGAGGCATCCGTCGGTCGCTCGGTCCAGACGCCGATCTTTTCGAGACGCAGCTCCGGGCGCTGCTCCGGGCGGCCGCGGACGGGGACGGCCGACTGTCGGTCATGTTCCCGCTCGTCGCAACGCCCGAGGAACTCGCCGAGGCCCTCGAGACGGTGACTGCGGTTGCGGACGCCCTCGACGAGGAGGGCGTCGACCACGCCGTCCCCGAACTCGGCGTCATGATCGAAACGCCTGGCGCGGTGTTCGCGGCGCCGGAGCTCGCCGAGCAGGTGGCGTTCCTCAGCATCGGGACGAACGACCTCGCGCAGTACGTTATGGCCGCGGCGCGCGAAAACGAACGCGTCGCGGCGCTCCGGGATCCGCGCCAGCCCGCCGTGTTGCGCGCCATCGCTCGCACCGTCGACGCGGCCCACGAGAACGACGCCTGGGTCGGGATGTGCGGGGAGATGGCCGGCGACCCCGAGCTGACCGAACTCCTCGTCGGGCTCGGACTCGACGAACTCAGCATGAGCGCGGTCACCGTCCCGGAGGTGAAAGCCGCCGTCCAGTCGGTCGACGCCGACGAGGCGGCCGAGCGCGCATCGCGGGCGCTCGAGGCGCCGACTCGAGAACAGGTTATCGAACTGATCCGAACCGGTGCCGACCGATGAAACTCGTCGACCGCCGCTCCTCGAGCGGTCGCGGTTGGAAGCGAGGCTCTCGTGACTGAGACGGACTGCTGTACCGATGTCCCGGCGCAACCATCCCCCGGGCCGCGATTGCGCCGAAACTGACGTACAGGAAACCGTATGAGAGGGGCGAGAGCGAGCAGGCGTCGAGTTTCGCGGCGATACGGCTACCCCCTCGCGGTTGTATTTGTGGCCTCGCTACTGTCCAGCACGCGTTTCGTGTGCGTCGTATTGCTGGAGTTAGGTGTGAGCGGTGGCATCGACGTACCGAACGCAGACGACGGCGGCGAGAACCGTGGCGAGAAGTGCTGCGAGCAGGCCGGCCGCGATCGCCCATCCGGCCGTATCCGCAGCGACTCCGACTACCGTCGTCCCCGCTGCGCCGATCAACAGATACGTCGTTCGGAACAGTCCGAATCCCGTCCCGCGGTTCGTATCGCCCAGTTCGTCGAGAATACGGGACTGAATCACCGTCGTGGCACTCGTCGCCACTCCGGCGAGGACGACGGCCGGAACCGCAAGGGCCTGCGTCCCGCCGGTAGCGAGGGCGCCGTAGCCGAGTACGCCGGCGATCATTTGCATCCCGATCGTCGCGTCGCGACCGATCCGATCGGAGAGGTGCCCGCCGAGCGGTTGACCGATCGCGGAGACCGCGAAGAACACGGCGAAAAGCAGGTTCGCGCGTCCGAGCGACAGCTCGAAGTGCTCGACGAGCAACACGGGGAGAAACGACATCGCCGCCAGGCCGACGAACTCGACGAGCGCCATCATGAACGTCGTGTTCCGGACGTGCGACCGCGCCAGTAGCTCGAGGAGCGTTCTCGAGTCGAACAGCTCGCGGAGCGACGCGTTCGGGCGATTCGGCACGGTCGACGATCCCCTCCGGAGGAAGACTGCGACGACGACGACCGAGAGGGCGGCTCCCAGTCCGATCGCCGGTCGCCACCCGTACCGGACGGCGACGGCTGCGGTGACGACGGGCGCGATCACGCCGGCGAGCTGTCCGCCGATTCGATGCGTCCCGATCACGCCGCCGATGCCGTCGAACGTCCGGGTCAGCAGCGCCGTCGCCGGATTGTAGTACGTTCCGGCACCGACACCTAACGCAACCGTCGCCGCTCCGAAGAGGAGAACGCTCGGTGAAGCCGCCACCCCGAGCGTCGCACCGACCGTGATCACCAGCGAAGCGAGGATCAGCCGTCGTTCGCCGAACCTGTCGGCGAAGACGCCACTCGGCAGCTGTGCGAGGGCGTATCCGACCCACATCCCGGTCAGCGCGAGACCGATCGTCCCTCGAGAGACGGCAAACGACTCGAGCAAAAGCGGCACGACGGGGCTGATGCTGACCTGTGCGAACCGAACCGCGAAGTACGATCCAATACACATCGACAGCACGGTGTACCGTTCGCTCCAGAACTCGGCGAGCCGCGTTTCGGGACGGGTTCCGGAGACGTCCATCGGATCTACTCTGACCAGTTCGAGGGCGGTACTTGTACTATCCGCTTTGCTAACTCGGCTCCGCTCGAAACCAGTACCGATACCGTCGGCGTTTGCGGACGGTCTCGGTCACTCGGCGGTCCAACCTACAGCGTTTTCGAGACCCGGAATCCGGTCGTCGACCCCGTCGATACCGCCGCCCAGGCCGTCTTAGCGGCGTTCTATAGCCGGTCCCGGACTCGTCCCTCCCATAGCACCAAGAGCGGGACCGGCGACCGCTCGGTGAGGCGGTCGATCCGGGTGTAGGCTCAATAAAAAAGTTGGATTTGGTGAAATAAATTATATCTGTCTATTACACTAGTGCACCAAGTACACATACATAGAAATACAACTATGATGCAACACTGATCAATTAAAACAGTAATTATTTACCGACTGTGCAGAAAATAGGTTCCGAGAGAAGGTGTACAGCGGTATACAGAACCGAATCCGACGCGTTCGGCCCGCGTTCCGATCGACTCTCTCGTTCGAAAGCCGCTTTGCCGTCGTCGCGATTCTCCCAGAGCCGCTGTACGGCCAGCCGACAGCCTCCGACGGATCGTTTCGACCACCAGCCGACGCAGAGCCGACCTCGTTCACGCAATGATCACGCCACAACAACACTCATCGACAGCATCCCAAGAAGCACGGATCGGCCTCGGGCTGATTCCGAACGACGAACGAGTCTCCCTCCGGACCGTCTCCCGGGCACGCGACAGCAACTACCCGGTGTTCGTTCTCGATACGGGCCTCGAGGACGACGCCGTTTCTCGCCTGGAGGCGCTGGGTGCCACCGTTCTCGAGTCGCCCGCCGCCGACGAGGATCGCCGGACGAAGCTGGTTTCGGCCGCCGAAACCGACGGCTGTGACGGACTCATCGTCGGGGGCAACGGCGACCGGATCGACCTCGACGCGAGCCGCCGCCGGAGCCTCGACTCGGCGTCGTTCAGCATCGAGGGAACCACCACGGAGCCACCGGCCGGACCCGACCGGCTGATCGGAATCCCGGCGTACAACGAGGCGAACAGTATCGAGGAGATCGTCGATCGGGCAGCCGAGTTCGCGGCCGAGGTCGTCGTCGTCGACGACGGGAGCGCCGACGAGACCGTCGACGTCGTCGGCGAAACCGACGCGACGCTGCTCGAGCACGATCACAACCAGGGCAAGGGGATGGCGTTACGGACGCTGTTCGAGTACGCTCGGACGACCGAGTACGACTCGCTCGTGATCCTCGACGGCGACGGCCAGCACCTCCCGGAGGAGATCCCGGCGGTCGTCGAACCCGTCGAGGACGGCGACGCCGACATGGTCATCGGCAGCCGATACCTCGACGCCGGCGAGGACGAAACGCCGGCGTACCGCCGCGTCGGCCAGCAGGTGCTCGACTACCTGACCTTCGGCTCGAGCGGGACGAAGCTCTCGGACACCCAGAGCGGGTTTCGGGCGTTCTCCCGGGACGCACTCGAGACGCTCTCGATCGAGACCAGCGGGATGGGCGTCGAAAGCGAACTCATCATGGACGCCCAGGATTCCGGGCTCGCGATCACCGAGCGCCCGATCGACGTTCGGTACGAGGACGTCGACGGACAGACGCTGAACCCGGTTTATCACGGCCTCAGCGTCGCGCTGTTTCTCGCCAGATCGATGCCCGAGCGCCGACCGGCGCTGTTCTACGGTGGGCTCGGCGCGGCGGTGCTGGGCGTCGCGGCGGTTGCCCATTGGGTCGTCCGGGCGGCGTCCTCGCGAAACTAGTGCGTCCGTTTCTCGGTTCAGTCGTGCCCGTCGAGCGAGTAGCCTCGAGTTCCGGACGGGGACTGTTCGGAGTCCCTTCGTGATCGGTGGGCGCTTCGATCCGCGAGATCTTCGATCCCGCTCGATGGCGGACGCGGTGTCTCTAACGACTCACCTCGAGGCCCTGCGTCACGTCGCCTGCTGGAGCGACAACAGCGCTTAGAAGGCCGTCCAATCGACGACAGCGACGTCGTCCATCCGTTCGAAGTGATCGACGTTCGCGGTGAGCACCGGTAGCTGTTCGGTCCTCGCGGTTGCACCGATGTACACGTCGTGGAGATCGTGCAGCGGCTCACCCCGCCGTTGCAGTGTCGCGATGAGATCGGCTGCGGCAGCCGCGACCGCTCGATCGACGTCGACGACCTCGAATCGGGCGAGTAGCCGATCGAGCTTGTCGAAGGCGTTCTGTCGTGCCGCGTCGTCCTCGTAGCGTTTGTTGACACCGAGGCGGAGTTCGGTGACCGTTATCGAACTGATCGCATGGCGGCCCTCGTCGTCGAGTTTGGCCACGCGGTCGTCGACTCCGCCCCGATCGATATCGACGAGGACCGACGTCTCACAGAGTTTCATCGTCGAGTCGTGACAACGTCCCGTCGCTCAGTCGTTCGACGTCGACTTTTACGTCGGCCTGGATCTCGCGGTCGAGCACGCCTTCGCCCGTAACGTCGGCGAGACGGCGCCGCTCCTCGAGGTGGTCCCTGATAACGTCGCTGAAGCTTCGATCACCCTTCTCACGCTTGAGTTCACGGTACACATCGTCGGAGATGGCGATGTTCTTGCTCATGCGTATTGTATGTGTACTCATACGCAAAAGCGCTCCGTGGCCCACCGCAACGGTGCCCCAGTTCGATACGTCTCCAGGCGGTTCAGTGGATCTCGAGAACTTCGAGGTCGAACTCGAGGGTCTCGCCCGCCAGCTCGTGGTTGAAATCGATGCGGACGATCTCCGGATCGATGTGCGTAACCTCGCCGATGCTGCCGTCTTTGGTCTCGATCCGGGTCCCCATCTCGAGGGAGCGCCCCTCCGACTCGAGCATCTGGTCGAACTCGACGGTGTTGTGCTCGATGACGCGGTCGTCGCGTCGCTCGCCGTAGGCTTTCTCCGGGGGAACCGTGATGGTCTTTCGTTCGCCTTCGTCCATCCCGACGAGCGCGTCGGTGACCCCCTCGATGAGTTCGCTATCGCCGACCTCGAAGGTCAGCGGTTCGAACTCGCGGTCGGGGAGGTGATCGGTCAGTCCCGTCTCCTCGGCGACCTGTTCGTCCGTCGTATCGAACACGGTGCCGTCGGCGAATCGAGCCGTGTACTCGATCGTGACCGAGTCGCCGGTTTCGATCGGCATGGGTAGTCGTTGGTGGTGCGAGAGATAAAGGGCAGGTCTCGATCCTCTCGGGAGACGGTGCCGGTCGTGTTTCGGTGGCTACCAGTGGGTACGAGTTGGCTAACTGAGTTAGTCGCACCCATCAGAAATCCAATTCGATCGAATCACGTCCGATCGGTGTTGATCGTTCGAACGATCGGCCGCTCTTATTGCCCCGTTCAGTCGTGTCTTCACCGCATCATGACAGACCGAATCCTCACACGTCGGCGGGCGATATCGCTCGCGGGCGCGGGTACAGTAGCTGGACTGGCGGGCTGTGGAAACCTCGGGGAGGAGGGTGCCGGCGAGACCGACGAGGGCGAGGCGGCTCCCGACGAGAACGGCGAGTCCGACGAAGACGACGGGACGAACGGGGACGATGCGCTCGAGGAGAGCGAGGACGACGGCGGTGACGGCGGGGGCGAGGGCGGTGACGACGACGCCGAAATTCGGGAGGTCGAGGGGTACGGACGCGGTGCCGGTACCGAGGACGGCGGCGACGAAGAGGGCGGCGAGGACGATACGTAGCTGGCGGTCCGATTCTCGTCGGCGGTCGGAGTCCAGGTAGCATCGAGATGTGCCCGCTGCCGACCCGGTCGGCCGTCCGGTGAGACGTTGTCAACGGGAACCGAATCGGGAGTCTCGAGACCAACCTCCGGTCGCGATCAACGAGATTTCCGAACGGACGTATCGGGACGTGTCTCGCGAGGGGCCGCGGGTGCGCGAGGGACTGGGCCCGGCGGCCGCGGTCCATCCTCGAGCCATCACGTCGTGTCCGGCCGACGCGGAGAACCAGTCGCGGTCGGATTGGCAGTCCACAGCGCGCACCCCCCTGTCACGGCTGGAGTCGTCTTACCGGAGCCGCCCGGCTCTAACGGCGACGGTGCATAGGGCTTTGTAGCGTAGTGTCGAACCTGCTAGCTCAGGTATCCACCGTGATCGACCACAGCTGGGTCACGCGCCCGGTACCCCGTGTCCGGAGCGCATTCCGGGTCGCCTTCAGCGAAGATCACCCACCGCAGTGGATCGCAGGTAGCTTCGCCCTCGGGATCTTCGTCACGGCGCTTCCGACCCTCGGCGCCGGGCTGCCGGTGCTTGCGTGGGCCAGCCATCGGTTCGTCTGGGCCAACAAGGGCGCGTTCGTCGCTGCCGTTGCGACCCTAAACCCGCTGGTGAAAGGTGGCGTCTACGCAGTGAGCATGCTCATCGGGATCCAACTGCTCGGCCCGGTTCCGGGTCCCACCCACGTCGACATCGGGCTCGATGCCGGCACCGACGTGCTCGTGCGGCTGCTCGTCGGGAACGTCGTCCTTGCGCTCGGGTTGACGGTCGTCGGCTACGCCGTCGCCTACCGGACCGCACACGCCGTTCGTCGGAGTCGATCGTGACACAGCAGTCCCTCTGAATCGAGCGCCGAGTCCGTCAGCGGAGCGCTACCGACTGCGTCGGTGCCGCCTCGAGGACTCGCTCTGGGGCCTGCTCGCTCGCTGCGAGCGGCCGTCCGCGTCGTCGATTCTCACAACGTTTGACGGGAGGGGTAGGCCTTAGTGTGTCTCTCGAGACGGTACGACCGGGCGACCCGGTGCCGGCGGGCAGAAGCGGTCGTTTGGCAACGTGTCATAGATCCCGTTACCGACTGTTCGTTTCGCCGTCGGTTCTGGGGTTGCCTTCTATTGGACGATCGCCGCGTGTTGCCGGTCGAGGTCGGACGCCGGTTCGGTATCGAGAACGCGCCAGCGACGACCGTCTCGATCCGTTCGGCAGTGGCATCGTGGTACCGACGTTCGAACGCCGAACGGAGATCGGATGGGGCCGTCGAGAGACGTACAAGCGAGCGCGTCGACACGATGGGGACTCGAGTGCGATCGGCGAGGGAACGGATCGCCACGTCGGCAGCGTCGTCCGGGTTCGTCGCGGGGCCGACCGCGACGGGTCGGGGGTCACTCGAACCACTCGGCGTACTCGTCACAGCGCGCGCACGTGGCGTGGACGACCCACTCCTGGCCGCGGTCGTGGTCGGTCGGCGAGACGCGATCGAGGTTCAGTTCCGTCGCACCACAGTCGGGACACTGGGCAGGGATCGCCTCGTTCATCCACCATCGTTCCTCGGAGACTCTTGTAACAGTACGGCATGATTTCGAACGGTGAGAACGACCAAGTGGGGACCTCGAGCGCTCGAGTTCGGGCGATGGCGCCGTTTCGACGGTGTGGTGTGGGGACTCTCGTTCGGCGAGAACGTGTCTCGGGCGGTTCTCGAGCGCGGCGTCGCTACCAGGTCAGGCCTTCGTAGGTGAGCCCGTCGCGTCGCTGGATGATTCTGCGTCCGTCGACGACGACGGGGTCGGCCATCGCGTCGAACTCCTCGTCGAGGGCCGCGAACTCGTCCCAGTCGGTGACGACGACGGCGCCGTCGGCGCCCTCGAGGGCGTCGGCTGCCGAGTCGGCGTACTCGATGTTGGGGAACCGCTCGCGCATGTTGTCGGCGGCGACGGGATCGTAGGCGACGACCTCGGCGCCGCGCTGCTGGAGTTTTTCGATGGTCGGGATCGCTCTCGAGTTCCGGATGTCGTCGGTCTGTGGTTTGAACGCGAGGCCGAGAACGGCGATGCGGGCGTCGGCGGGGTCGACGTGGTCCTCGAGGAGCTCGAGCAGGCGGTCGGGCTGGCGATCGTTGATCTCGACGGTCGCCTCGAGGAGCGCGGGGTCGTACCCCGTTTCACGCGCGGCCGCGATGATCGCATTGACGTCCTTCGGGAAACAGGAGCCCCCCCAGCCGACGCCGCTGCGGAGGAACTGCTCGGAGATGCGGTCGTCGAGGCCGACGGCGTCCATCACCTCGTAGGCGTCGAGACCGAACTCCTTGCAGATATTCCCAAGATCATTGACGAGGCTAATTTTGGATGCGAGGAAGGCGTTGTTGGCGTACTTGATCATCGAGGCCGTCGCGGGGTCCGTTTCGACGATATCGGCGTCGTGCTGGTCTAACAGCGGGGCGAACACCTCGTGGAGTTTGTCGGTCGCCCACTCGGAGTTGGTTCCGTAGACGACCTTGTCCGGATGCATGAAGTCCTCGACGGCGGTCCCCTCGCGGAGGAACTCGGGGTTCATCCCGACCTCGACGTTGGGGTTGTCGTTCGCGCCTCGCTTGACGGCGGGCTCGAGGGTTTGTTCGATGCTCGTCGGCGTGACGGTGCTCTTGATGACGACGAGGTGGCGTTCGGCCTTGTCGGCGAGCGCTTCGCCCGTGGCTTCGGCGGCCGCTTCTAATGCTGTGAGATCGATGCTGCCGTCCTCGTTCGAGGGCGTGCCGATCGCGAGGAAGGTGACGTCCGACTCAGGGACCGCATCGTAGGACGTGGTGGCCTCGAGTCGGTTTCCGACGTGTTGCTCGAGGAGGTCCTCGAGGCCGGGTTCGTCGATCGGGGCCTTGCCTTCGTTGAGCGTGTTGACGATGTCCTCGTCGATGTCGATCGCGGTGACCTCGTGACCGAGGTCGGCGAAGCAGGCCGCGACGGTGGTTCCGACGTAGCCGCTGCCGATAACGGAGATGTGCATTATGTTGCTTGCTCGCGCGAATCTGTAAGAGCGTTCTGGTACTGGGTTGCTCGCAGGGGTCGTCTCGAGTGCGCTCGAAGAGGAGTGGTCTCGAGGGAGTAGCGTCTCGAGTGCGGGATCGACGACTCGTCGGTCCGCGAACACCTCGAAAGCCCCCTTTCAGTCCCACCCGCGGTGGGTTGGCGATCGGGGCATCTCGAGGGCAGCGGGCGTCCTCGAGGAACACCCGATTGACGATCCGGTTGGCACTGGAGGGGGAGTGAAGTACCGCGGGGACAAGCCCCGCGGCTTCGCCGTTTTGACCGCACGTCCCAAAACGGGCCGTGCCGTCGCAGGCGAATTTAATTCCCCTCGGCCTTCCCGGAACGGGTCGGCTGGAATTAACACCCGAACGCCCGGTGCGTCCGTGAGGGTCGGCGGCTCCACCCCGCCCGACAACACCCGTCTCACCTGCCGTAGCAGGGTTTTGAGAGGTGTCGCATTCCTTCGCAACTGCCGGCAGTTGCTTCGGATTAAGGTCTTTAATCCACGTCGCAACTGTACTCCTCATTACGGTGGTATGCGCCATATAGCTTACGCGATTCACCACGCGGTAGCGGGGAGGCCCCGGCCTCAACGAGAGAGCGAAGCAAACGAGTAGGCCGGGGAGGAAGCGCGTT
>NZ_JBLRWX010000029.1:0-35706 GCF_047921035.1 Natronococcus sp. | reverse complement strand
GAGGAGCTCCGCGAGCCCGGTGCCGGCATCAGGGAGCCCGACAGCCAGGACTGGGACGGCTACCGGTTCGAACCGGTCTGAGGATCGCCGTCTTCGGATTCGTCGTCCTCCGCCCCTTCGTTTTCGCCGTTCGTTCCGTCCGTTCGCTCGTCCTCCGAGTACCGGTCCTTGAGCGTCTCGAGCTCCGCATCCACGTCGACGCTCGAGTCGGACTCGTCGCCGTCGTCGTCTTCGGACGCCTCGTCGGGCTGGTCGATGTCGATCCGGATCGGCCCTCCCCCGTCGGGTTCGTCCCGCCCCTCGACGGCGCGTCGCAGCCGTCCGTCCACCTCGTCGCGGAGCTCGCGCGCCTCGGCGAGCAGCTCTTTGGCGTCCTCGTCGGCGGGCAACGTCCCTTCCGAGGCCGCTCGTTGGAGCTCTGCCAGGACGGTATCGAGCTGCGAGAGCGTCGTTCGGCGCACTTCGCTTGCGCGCGTTCCGGCGCGGTCGGCCGTGTCGTCGACCCGATCGCGGACCTCCCGCTCGGTACGAACGATCTCGAGGCCGCGCTGGAGCGCCTCGAGGGTGCGGACGCTCGACTCCAGCGTCGCCAGCAGCGCCGGAATCGCGACCTCGTCGGCCACCCGAAGCAGTTCGCGTGGGGTCGGCGGACGGGGCGCGGGAAATCGAGGACCGCGGCGCGACGAGTCCTCGAGTTCGGTTCGAAGCTCCTCGATCGTCCTGGTGAGCTCGCGCATCGCGTCGGCGAGCTCGTCGTCGGGGTCGGGATCAGCCATACTGCTTCCTACGGAGGCCGGGACCAAAAGCCGGGCGTTCGGACTGGTCGGTTTCCCGACCGGTCGCTCGTGCGGAACCAAGCGCTTTTGCCCGCCTGGCTCCCCTACACTGGTGTGCGAATCGAGAACAGCTTCATCCCGGTTCGTGGCGTCGGAGAAACCACCGAGCGCCGGCTCTGGGAGAACGGGGTTACCCACTGGGAGGAGTTCGACGGCAGCGTCGTCGGCGACACGCTCGCCGACCGGATCGAGACGTTCATCGACGAGGGGTGGACCCACCTCGAGCGCGGCGACGTCTCGACGTTCGCCGAGGCGCTGCCGGCCGCGAGCCGGTGGCGCCTCTACGAGAACGTCCGCGAGGAGACCGCCTTCCTGGACATCGAGACGACCGGGCTGAGCGCCGATCGCAACGACGTGACGACGGTGTCGATCCACCGCGGCGACGAGACGAAGACGTTCGTGCAGGGACGGGACCTGACCGCCCGACGGCTCGAGGCGGAACTCGAGCGGTCGGCGCTGCTGGTAACGTTCAACGGGCAGCGCTTCGACGTTCCGTTCCTCGAGACCTGCTACGACCTCGACGTGACGGTTCCCCACGTCGATCTCATGTACCCCTGCAAGAAGGTGGGGCTCGACGGCGGACTGAAAGCGATCGAACGCGAGCTGGGGATCGGTCGCGATATGCCCGACCTCAGCGGTCGGGACGCGGTTCGGCTCTGGCACGAGTACGAGGCCGGCGACGACGCCGCCCTCGAGCGTCTCGTCGAGTACAACCGTGCCGACACGGAGAACATGAAACCGCTGCTGGAGACGGTCGCGGATCGCCTCCACGAGTCGGTGTTCGAGGCGGCGTGTCGGGACGCGTAGCGGTGTTCGAGGCGGCGTGTCGAGACATCGCCGTCGCTCGTCCAGAGAACGAGAACGTCCGAGAATACACGGGCACGTCAGTTCGTACTTACTCGAGGTCCGAGACGTCGACGTCGCCGTCGCTGGTTACGGTAACGTGGTAGCCACAGTAGTCGAACTCGATTCGTCCGCTCGCCCGGTGCATCCCGTTCTCCCGGGGAGCGAACAGCGAGTCGAGCGCCTCCGGGTTGATAACCTCGTAGAGGGCGTCGTACTCCGGCGGTTCGATATCGGTCGGCTCGACGCCCTCTCGTTCGGCGATAGCGCTGACAACCTCGTAACTCAACGACGTGGCGGTGGCTGTATCGGACCGGTCGACTGAGAGTAGCATTGGCCGGAGTCTTTCTGTCGGTATATATAAATCCACTGTCCTCACCTCGGTTTCGGTGTCGAGTTCTGTCCAATATAGCACGAAGTAATACAGTACTAGCCAGTTTCGTACCCCACGTTCGATACGAACTTGGGACGGTCTTTTTCCGGTTGTAGAACGCGGATAAATCAGCGTTTTCGACGCTGTACGGTAGGATTACGGCGCAATCGCTCCGTCGTCGAAACCGCGAAAGAACGATCCACCCGATTCGGTCTCGAGTCCCTTCCCGAACTCGCGTTATCTGCGGTCGTCGATGCCCTGGGGCAGGTCGTTGCCCTGGAAGCTGACGCCGCTGGAGCCGCTGCGGACGTGAACCGACGTGCTGCCGTCGTCGGCTCGCGCGTAGGTGTTCTCGATCTCGACGTCGTTCGCGTTGTGAACGATGATCGGAATGTGGCTGGTCTCGAACTCGCTGTTCGTGATCTCGTAGTTGCTGCCGCGAAGTTCGAGTCCGCGCCGACGACCGCCGCCGAGCTGCTCGACGGAGATGCCGTCGAACTGGCAGTTGTTGCGTTCACAGAAGATCGCCGGCTGGATCGGGGAGCCGCCGGCGCTGCCGACGACGTTGACGTCCTCGAGGGAGACGGCGCCGGGACTGTTACCGAGGATGCGGAAGGCGTAGGCGCTGCCGTTGATCTCGACCTCCGAGTTCCGGAAGTCGACCGCGCCGGCACCGTTGTCGATGCGGACGGCCGTGCTCTGCCCGCCGGCCTTGATGAGCGTGTTCTCGACGGTGGTCGAGTCGACGCGGCTCATGATGCGGATCGACTCGCCGTTCTGGTTCGGCGTGTCGATGGTGACGTTCGAGAGCGTGTAGCTGCCCTGGTCGAGGCGAACCCCGTGCTGGCCCTCCGCGCCCGTCGGGTTGTCGTCGACGACGACGATCGCGTTCGAGATCGAGCCCTCGTTCCCGCTGAGGCGGACGGAGGCGGTCGCGCTGTTCTCGTACCAGCCGCCCTCGATGTCGATGCGGCCGTTCTCGCCCGAGGCATACAGCCCGTTGTCGGGGAACCCACCGAGCACACAGTCCTTGAACGTGATGTGGCCCTGGTGGTTGCCGTTGAGCATGATCCCGGTCGCGCCGCGCCATCGGCCGCCGTGGGGCGTGTTCTCGACGTGCTGTCCGCCGTCGAACGCACGGAAGCAGTCGACGATCCCGACGCCGTCGGGGTCGGTGATGTTGAACAGGCCCGGGCCCCAGGTTCCGCTGTCGTGAACACCGTGGATGAAGACGTCCCGCACGACGAGTTCGTCGCTCACTTCCGCGCTGATGACGCGAATACCCGTGTTGGAAGCGGTCTGATCGACGTCGAACCCTTCGAACCAGACGGATCTACCCGGACTCCCGCTGGTTCCCAGTCGGAACAGACGGTACTGCGGTCCGTCGAAGGAGCTGTAGTTCGCCGGAACGATTGTCGCGCCGTCGCCGACGATACCGACGTTGTTGAAGCCGGTAAACCGAACCTGGGAGTCCATGTAGTACTCCCCTTCGGGGAACTTCAGCAGCGTATCGTCCGCGATGTTCTGCTGTACGACGGAGGTGATCGATTCGTTGCCGTTCGGGTCGGCACCCGCCTCGACCATATCGACCACGTTACTGTAGTCGCTCTCGCTCGCGCTCGCGTCCGTAGACGCGGAGGCCATCCCCGCAGCGGAAAGCGTTCCGAGCCCGGCAAGACATCCCTTCAGATACGTCCGTCTACCTGTCAGCCAGTTACCAGAGTCGTTCGACATTACGACTTTCCGTACCAACGGGTCGGTTATACATATACTCGAAGTAATTTGACGTGAAAGTATCGCAGCACACGAACGGCCCGGTTCAACAGTTTCAACGCCGACAGAGCCGTCCGAGACCGCCGCACGAGCGGAACGACGGATATCCGGAGTTATCGCCGAAATAAGGGCGTGAGGTCGGACGGGCCGTGGCGTAAAACAGTTTCGCGAGAAATCAGGCCGAGTACTTATACGGACTAAGAAGTTGCGCAAATTGAAACAGTCTCCTACCGGTTTTTCACCCGGTTCAGCGGACCGATTGCGGAACTATATCCGAACGACACCGAATTAGCCCGTGATGAATCGGAACAGTCTCCGCGACCGAGAACCCGTTCGAAACGACCCGACGATCGATCAACGGGCGGACAACTCGTAGAAAATGAAAGTCTACTCGAGCGGTACGCTACCGTGATCCGGACCGATGTGTCCGAGGACTGATCGAAAACGGAGCCGACCGACGGAAAGCGCGTCTGCGTCTCGACGCCAAGCCAGGGGTGGGATTTGAACCCACGAAGTCTCGATTACAAGTCGAGTGCATGAACCGCCCATGCTCCCCTGGCGCAGCAGTGAGTTACCGTTCCTCCTTTGAGTGTGTATCGTTTTCCGATCGGTTCTCGAGCGAACGTCGCATCGACACCCTGTAGGGCTCGTACGCGCATTCCTCGTAGAACCGCCTCGCGGCCTCGTTGTCGGACAGCACCTCGAGGATCACCACCTCCGCACCCCGGTCGGCGAGTGCGTCCTCGGCGGCCTCGAGCAGCGCCGTTCCGGTCCCGCGGCCGCGGTAGGCGGGGGCGACGTAGATGTTCGAGAGCAGGCCGCGGGTCGCGTCGAGCTCGAGGGACCCTCGCTCGAGGGAGTAGGTGACGAAGCCGACGATCGACTCCCCGACGCGTGCGACGAGGAGCCCGTCGGTGTGGAGGTGTCCGGCGAGCGTCTCCCGCATCGTCTCCCGGTTTTCCTCGCCGCGGACGAACGAGCCGTGGTTGCGCTGGTCGCGAGCCAGCCGAACCCACAGCTCGGTGATCGCCGGCAGATCCCCCTGCGTCGCGGGTTCGACGACCGGTGTCTCCGGAGCCATTGTCGTCCCGTCGGCAGCAGCGTCCAAAAGGTCTTCTTCTCCAGCCGGTAACGGCCGGAGCGGGGATCGCTCAAACCGACCGACAGTCCGAACAGACCAGTCGCCCGTTAGCGTCCCACAGCGAGTCGGCGAGCGAACCGCAGGCTTCGCAGACGCCCTGCGTGGAGAACTCGTCCCCGCCGTTTGGTAACAGCTCCGTCTCGAGTTCGTCCCCGGGTGGCGAGGATCGGGACTGCTCGAGGGGGCGTTCGGATTCCAGCGAGCCGTCCGCGGTGCCACTCGTCGTCCCCTGGAAGGAGCCGGCGGCGGTGATGACGTCGCGCTGGGTGAGCACGCCGACGATCTCGTCGTCGTTCTCGACGACCAGGTTACGGATGTTCTGTCGGCTCATCGTCGTCGCGGCGTCGGCCAGCGACCAGCCCGCGTTGATCGAGATCACGGGGCTGGTCATGACCTCCCCGACGGTCGTCTCGGCCGGATCGTTCTCCTCGGCGACGAGGCCGAGCACGTCCCACTCGGTCATGATCCCGACCGGCTCGGAGCCTCGAACCACGAGGACACAGCCTGCACGTTCTTCGCGCATCAGCCGAACGGTTCCCAGCACGGGATCCGACTCGCTGACGCCGACGTATTCGGTCGTCAGGACCTCCCTGACGGACAGTTCCGGTTCCATATGTGTACACATCCCACGGACTGGCTAAAAACTATCTCCGGCACGGTTAAGTGAACGCGTGACAAACATACGGGATTCGACGGCAGTCGGGAGGATTCGGGAGAACGGCCGCGACTGCGGCCGCCAGCGCACTCACCAGCCGAGTTCGACTCGGGTTCCGTCGGCGCGACAGTCCTCGAGAGCGTGTTTGGCGGCGATACCCGCCTCGTGGGCGCTTCTCCCCCGGCCGGCGCCGACCTGCAGTTCGACGTCGACCTCCTCCTGGACGTGGTAGATCGCCTCCTCGTAGTCGGCCTCGGCGAGATCCGGACAGACGACGATGACGTTGTCGCCGCCGACGAAAAACGCGAGGCTGTCGTGGGCCCGGCGCATGTGTCGCATGAGGGAAGCGTACCCCTGCTCGATCTCAATGAACGTGTCGAAGGCATTGAGTTCGTCGGTGTACTCGCCAGTGGCGTCGATGACGTCGAAGTGGGCGATCTGGACGTCCTCGCCGGTTCGGTGGGCGTCGTCGATCGTCCGGCCCTCGAGACACTCGCGTCGGTTCTTGTCCTGGGCGCTGCCGGCCTCCTGGAGCAACGCGGTCGCGTCCGAAAGCGCCTGTACCGGAGTCGTCCCGGTCGCGACCCCGAGACTGACCGTCACCGGGTATCGGTTGTCGACGGACTCCTGGAGGAGCGCGTGATCCTCGGACGAGAGCCCATTCGTGACGGCGATCATGTTGTCGAAGCGGGTGAAGAAGACGTAGCCGTCGCGGTTGCCGACGAACTGTGAGACGTCGGCGTACAGCCGCGACTGGAGCGTCTGGAGATCGGCTTCCCGGCGCGGTTCGGGCGTTACGGTCCAGGGACCGTAGTTGTCGATCTGGAGGAGCGTAACCTGCGTGTTCGTCACGGTACCCGAAGGTTTCGATCGGCGTCGTATAAGTGGTACGTAATCCAGATCCGTGACGGATCAGGCGGGTTTCTTCTCCGGATCGCTTCCTTCCGGGTGGTACTCCCAGAAGTCGCCGGCCCGCATCGCCGCGCCGACGGCCTTGTGCATGTCGACCATCGTCTCGAACTCCTCGGGTTCGACGTACTCGAAGATCTCCCGCATCGGGACGACGCGCTCGTAGTTGATCCGGATCGGGTCGTCGCCGTGCTCGGCGACGAACTCGTCGCGGTTCATCGGGAAGTCCTCCTCCTCGTCGACCTTGTCGGCGATGATCCGCATGTCGAACTTCCGCATTCCCTCGCTGCCCTGCTCCCCGTCGGGGTCGAATGGCCAGTCCATACTCCGAGGTGTGTGTGGGGGGCGCAAAAGGATTACCCTCCGATCCGAGCGCGCCGCGAGGCGGCTCCGCGGGGAGCCGACCCCTCGTCGGCGGTCAGTCGTCCGCCGCGGTCTCGGCGTCGGTCCGTTCGGGCTCGTCGTCCTCGAGCAGTTCCCCGCGGTGTTCGTCGAGCAGCGGCGCCCGGCCGCCGGGTTCGGGCGGCGTCTCGGTCATCTTGATCGGCGAGCCGGCGATCTCGACGCGCTCGCCGGAGCCGGGCTGTTCGACCGGCACGAGCATCTCGCGGTCGCGGACGTGGGGATCCTCGAAGATCTCGTCGGTGCTCTGGACCGGCGCGACCGGGACCCGTCCCTCGAGGGTCTCGACGAGGTCGGCGGTCGCGAGTCCGGCGGCCCAGTCGGCGATCTCCTCGCGCAGCGCCTCGCGGTGCTCGAGACGATCCGCAGCGGTGGGGTACTCCGCAGCGAGGTCCTCCCGCCCCATCGCCTCGCAGACCTCGTTCCAGTGGTTCGTCCCGAAGGCCGCGATCACGGCGTGGCCGTCCGCGGTCTCGAAGGCGTCGTACGGAAACAGCGTCGGGTGGGAGTTCCCACGACGGGAGGGCGCTTCGCCGGTGTAGGAGTGCTGGTAGATCGCCCGCTCGGTCATGCTGAGCATCGCGTCGTACATCGCGGTGTCGACGTACTGGCCCTCGCCGGTCCGGTGGCGGTGGTTGACCGCGGCGAGGATCCCGATGCAGTTCAGCGTCGCCGTAAAGAGGTCGCCGATGCCGGGCCCGACCTTCGTCGGCGGACCGTCCTCCTGGCCCGTGATCTCCATCACGCCGCCCAGCGCCTGCGCGATGAGGTCGAACGAGGGCTGGCCCTGGCGGTGAGTCTCGCCCGTGCGCGGGTCGCCGAACCCCCGGATCGAGGAGTAGATCAGCTCCGGGTTGCGCTCTTTGAGGGTCTCGTAACCCAGGTCGTACTTCTCCATCGTTCCCGATCGGTAGTTCTCGACGACGACGTCGGCCTCCTCGACCAGCGAGAGGAAATCCTCGCGATCGTCGGGATCGTTGAAATCGAGTTCGAGGCTGCGCTTGCCCCGATTGACGCTCTGGAAGTAGCCGCCGTAGGCCTCCTCGTCGGCGTCGCCGACGAACGGCGGGTTCGACCGGATCAGGTCGCCGCCCGGGCGCTCGATCTTTACCACGTCGGCGCCCATATCCGCGAGCAACATCGTACAGTACGGGCCGGCCAGCACCTGTGTCAGGTCGATCACACGCAGATTCGACAGTGCGCCCATGAGAGCGACTGACTGCGGTCAAGCGCAAAAACCTTTGCAATAGATCATGAAGGTGTGGTTGTCTCTCAAGGGGGTGGTGTTAGGGTGTTTAAGGAGTATTATCATGATCAACCATTAACTTTATACGGGTATTCCTCATGGTTCTGGATACGATGTCCCGAACGGTCGTCCTCGGCGTGATCGGCTCCGACGCCCACGTCGTTGGCATCACGATCCTAGAGCAGGCCCTGAGTGCAGCTGGCTTCGACGTCGTCAACCTCGGCGTCCAGACCTCCCAAGAGGAGTTCGCGGAGGCAGCGGTAGCCCACTCGGCGGAGGCGGTACTCGTCTCCTCGCTCTACGGTCACGCCGAGCAGGACTGCCAGGGGTTCCACGAGGTCCTCGCGGAGGCCGACGTCGACGCCGTCACCTACATCGGCGGCAACCTCGCCGTCGGGCAGGACGACTTCGATCAGACCCGCGCGACCTTCGAGGAGCTCGGGTTCGATCGGGTCTTCGACTCCGAAACCGACCCCGAGGAAGCCATCGCCGCCCTCGAGCGGGACCTCCACGTCACGACCACCGAGTCCGAGCGGGTTACCGTCAGCAGCTAACTGGTGGCTTGATGATACGAGACGAACGCATTCCATCCGACGAGCTACGGCGCATCGACGACGAGATTCGGTCCGGCTGGTCGACCGGCGGCGACGTCGACTTCGAGGAGGCGATTCGCTACCACGAGTCGCTGCCGGCGAGCAAACGCTTCGCCGACGTGCTCGAGTCCGCGGACAAACCCCTCCTGCAACCCCGCGCGGGGGTCCCGCGACTCGACGACCAGATCGAGCTGCTGGAGTACCTCCAGGACGACGGGAAGGCGGATCTGCTCCCGACGACGATCGACTCCTACACGCGCGACAACGAGTACGGGAAGGCCCAGGAGGGCCTCGAGAAGGCCCGCGAGACCGGCGAGGACACCCTCAACGGGTTCCCCGCGGTCAACCACGGGATCGAGGGCTGTCGCGAGCTGATCGAGGCCCTGGATGCCCCGATCGAGGTCCGCCACGGTACCCCCGACGCTCGACTGCTGGCGGCGATCACCTTCGCGGGCGGGTTCCAGAGCTTCGAGGGCGGACCGATCTCCTACAACATCCCCTACACGAAACGCCACGGGCTCGAGGAGACCATCGAGAAGTGGCAGTTCGTGGATCGACTGGCGGGCGCTTACACCGAACGGGGCGTGCGGATCAACCGCGAACCGTTCGGCCCCCTGACGGGGACCCTGGTGCCGCCCTCGATCGCGATCGCGATCATGATCGTCGAGGGTCAGCTCGCCGCCACGCAGGGCGTGCGCTCGATCACCCTCGGCTACGGCCAGGTCGGCAACGTCGTCCAGGACGTCGCCGCCCTGAACGCCTTACAGGAACTCGGCGACGAGTACCTCCCCGACGAGGTCTGCGTGACGACGGTCTTCCACGAGTGGATGGGCGGGTTCCCGCCCGACGAGGCTCGCGCCAACGGCGTCATCAGCCTCGGCGGGATGACCGCCGCCATCGCACAGCCGGACAAGGTCATCACGAAGTCGCCCCAGGAGTTCCAGGGCGTGCCGACCAAGGAGGCAAACGCCTCCGGGCTCCGCACGACGCGACAGGTTATCGACATGGCGATCGAGCAGAACATCGACATCGACGGCATCGCGGAGGAACAGGAGCTGATCGAACGGGAGACACGGTGTCTCATGGACACGATCTTCAGCCACGGCGACGGCGACGTCGTCCAGGGAACGATCAAGGCGTTCGACTCGGGAGCGCTCGACGTCCCCTTCGCACCGAGCGACAGCGCGAAGGGCGCCGTGTTGCCCGCCCGGGACGACGACGGCCGGGTGCGGATCTTCGAGTGGGCCGACCTCGAGATGGACGACGACATCAAGGAGATTCACAAGGCCCGGCTCTCACAGCGGGCCACCACCGAGGGCCGCGAGGAGTCGTTCCGGATGGTCGCCGACGATGTCGACGCGATCAGCGACGGGAAGCTCATCGGCCGCCCGCAGGACAAGGGAGGTGTCAGCAGTGCGGATTGAGGCGATCTACGCCACGCCGGGCTACAGCGGGTTCTTCTTCGACGACCAGCGCGCGATCAAGGAAGGAGCCGTCCAGGATGGCTTCACATACGACAGCGACCCCGTCACCGAGGGGTTCGACGAGATCCGCCAGGCCGGCGAGACGCTGATCGTCGACGTCGAACTCGAGGACGGCAGCGTCCACCGCGGCGACTGTGCGGCGGTCCAGTACTCGGGCGCGGGCGGACGCGACCCGCTGTTCCGCGCCGAGGAGTACGCGCCCGTCGTCGAGGGGCACGTCGCCGAGGAACTGATCGGCCGGGACGCGAGCGACTTTCTCGCGAACGCCGACCTGCTCGAGAACGGCGAGTTCGAGGGCAGCCGGCTCCATACGGCGATCCGCTACGGCGTCTCCCAGGCGCTGCTTGCCGCGGCCGCCCACAATTCGGGAACGACCCGAACCGACGTCCTCGCGGACGAGCTCGGCACGGAGCCGGCGACCGAACCCGTTCCCGTCTTCGGCCAGTCCGGCGACAACCGCTACGTCAACACCGAGAAGATGTTCGTCAAGGGCGTCCCCGTCCTGCCCCACGGACTGATCAACAGCGTCGAGAAGATCGGCGAGGACGGCGAGACCTTACTCGAGTACGTCGGGTGGCTCGCCGAGCGCTCGCAGGAACTCGGCCCCGACGGCTACGAACCGCGATTCCACATCGACGTGTACGGAATGATCGGGGAAATCTTCGGCGCCCCCTACGACCGCGACGAAGTGGTCGACTACTTCCGGGCGCTCGAGGATGCCGCCGCACCCTACCCGATCCAGATCGAGGGGCCGATGGACGTCGGCGACCGCGCCGACCAGATCGAGGCGATGGTCGAGCTCCGCGAGGGGCTCGCCGACGCCGGCGTCGGCGTCGACATCGTCGCCGACGAGTGGTGTAACACCTTCGAGGACGTTCGGGCGTTCGTCGACCGAGGTGCGGCCGACGTCGTCCAGATCAAAACGCCCGACCTCGGCGGGATCCACCGCAGCGGCCAGGCGGTGCGGTACTGCGAGGGAACCGACACCCGCGCCTATCTGGGCGGCACCTGCAACGAAACCGAAACCTCTGCACGCGCCTGCGCGCACGTCGCGCTCGCGACCGACGCCGCACAGGTACTGGCAAAGCCCGGCATGGGGTTCGACGAGGGGTACATGATCGTGGAAAACGAGATGCGACGGACCGTCGCCAGACGAAACAGAGAGCAGCGACCGACGAACGCAGACGAGGTGGCCGCAGATGACTGACGAGACGAACGAGATCGACTGGACCGACACTAAGACGTTCTCGCGCGCGCTCGAGCGCGCCGACACCCGCGAGAAGGGCAACTACTTCGAGGCGTTCGCGGAGGGCGACCTGATCGAGCACGATCCGGGCCTCACGCTCACGCGGTGGGGCAACGAGTCCTGGATGAGCCAGACGCTGAACCACGACCCGGCCTACTGGCGGACCGACGCCGCCCGAGATCGAGGATTCGACGAACCGCCGATCCACCCCGACTACCTCACCGCCGCGACGCTCGGCATCACCGTCGAGGACCTAAGCGAGAAGGGCGGCTACTTCCTCGGGCGCACCGACGTCCGGTTCCCCGGCTCCCCCGTCTACGCCGGCACCGAACTGCGCGTCGAAAGCGAGGTCGTCAGCAGGGCGACCTCGAGCTCCCGACCCGAGTACGGGATCGTCACCTGGCGCACCCGCGGGATGGACGCCGAGACCGACGAGATCCTGTGCTCCTACGAGCGGACGAACATGATCCCGCGACGCGAGCCCGTCGCGACCGACGGCAGCGGGGGGAGTGCTGCGGCGGCCGAAGAATCCGACGAACCCGCGCTCCCGAGCGAGTTCGTCACCCCCGACGGCGGCGCCTTCGAGGACTTCCGCGAGGCCCTCGAGCGCGCCGACGACCGCGACGCCGCGGTCGCCTACCGCCACGAGCGGGGTCGCACGCAGGACGACACGACCGTCGCCGGGCTGCCGCTGGCGACGCTGAACACCGCCAAACAGCACCACAACGCCGACGTGATGGCCGACTCGCCGTCGGGCGACATCGTCACCTACGGCGACGTCACCCGGTCGACGGCGCTGGGCCACGCCCGCTCCGACGAGGACACCTACCGCGAGGTCGGCTTCGACGACGAGCGGTTCCACACGTTCGTTACGCCCGGAGACACCGTCTACGCGTTCACGCGCGTGCTCGAGGCCGAGGATACCGATCAGCGGGCGGGAACCGTCCGCTTCGAACATATCGCGTTCAACCAGAACGACGAACCGGTGTACTCCGGCACCCGAATCGCGGAGATCCGCAAGCGCTCGAGCTGAACCGCCCGACCACACATTCCCGACCACAGCAGACACATCCACACGCATGACCGACGATACCGAGATCCGACTCTGTCGCACGTTCCAGACCGCACCCGCCGCCGTCCCCAAGGAGGAGACGGCGAAGTACCTCGTCTCGGCGCTCGAGGCCGAAGGCTTTCGGGCACCGGACTGGCTGGTGCCAGACCTGGAGGACGGCACCGCGCCCGACATGAAAGCCGAGGGGCTCGAGAACACGATCGATCGCGTCCCGGAGTACGACTTCCCCGGCGAGATCCACCCGCGCGTCGAGTGGGCCTACGACGACGATCGGTATCGGGAGAAGGGCCGCGACCAGATCGACCGACTGGTGGCCGAGATCGGCGACGAGATCGACGGCGTGGTCGTGCCGAAGGTCGGCCGCCTCGAGGACGTCGAACGGGCCGCCGGCGTCGTCGCAGAGGCCGAGCGCGAGCACGGCTATCCCGACGGCTCGATCGATCTCTCGATCATCGTCGAGACCGGGCGCGCCCGCTCGGACCTCCGCGAGATCGCGAAATTCGGCGCCGACTCTCGGCTCACGGCCATGATTTTCGGGCCCGTCGACTACGCGGCCGAGCTGGGCGGCCGCGACCTCGGCGAGGGAATGCCCCGCTGGGACGGCCTGCTCGAGGCGCTCTCGAACGAGGCCAGCGCGGGCGGGTTGCTCGCGATCGGCGGGCCGTTCGACGACCTGTTCAAGGAACGGGCCGGGCTGACCTACTACAACGCCGACGCCTACGCCGATCAGGTCGAACGCGAGGCCCAGGTCGGCCTCGACGGCTCCTGGTCGCTGTACCCCAAGCAGACGATCCAGGCGAACACGATCCACATGCCCACGCCCGAGGAACTCGAGCGCGACGTCCACAAGATCGAGCGGTTCAACGAGGCCAAACGCGAGGGGACGGGTGCGGTGACGATCGACGGGCAGATGGTCGACGAGGCGACGTTCAAGAACTTCCGCAACACCGTGCGGACGGTGCGGGCGATCCACAGCCGCAGACCCGATCAGACCGACGAGCGCTACGACGACGAGCTGTTGGGACGGGCGCTCGAACTCGAGCTGTCCTACCGATAACGATCGGTTCGTCGCCGTAACTTTCGTTCCGCTTCCGACTCGAGTAGAGGGATTGTCGCGGGCGACGCCTTCGAGGACCCTCCTTCGGTGTTCGATACCGCATCCTGTTTCCGATGCCGAACCCGATCACGTTGCCCTCCGTCTCGAGCGAATCCGATCTCCCACAAGACACACGTACATTCAACCGTTCTTACTGTTCTATGTCCCCGACCGTGATAAATAGCGCCACCATGTACAGCCCGAACGACTTCCGTTCCGCCCCCCTCCCTCGAGACGGGTTGGCATGACGGACTCGAGACGGTCGGCAGGCAACATCCGGTGGGGGTGGCGGTGTCCGCGGTGCGATACGGACGTCGCGGTTGCACGGAACCCGCAGACGGGGACGTTCAGCTGGGTGTGCGAGGAGCCGGAGTGCGTCGCGGTCGGATTCGGGTTCCGCTCGCGGCGCTGCGCCCGGCTCGGCGTACTCGAGTACCGGAACCGGTACCGGAACGTGTACCGGTAAGGCAGCTGGTTCGCAGGTCGATAGTCCGATTGGACAGCGTCGCGGGTGACTCGGTCGGCTCCGGTTCCCGCCCGAAGACACTTCCCGACGTACTCGAGAGTGGGCTTCGATGGCCGACGAAGACGTGCTCCTTCGGCTGAACCTCATCATCGGACTGCTGCTCGTACTCCTCGGGATTCAGGTGGTGCTCGTGGTTCCGCTCGGCGTCCTGGCGATCGTGATCGCGCTGGCCGTGTTGTTCCTCCCGGGGCTCATACTCCTGCTGGACTGATACGCGCGGATTTTTCGTGGTCTGGGGTCGACGTTCGCTCGAGCCAGTTCGGTTTCGGTTCGGTTCCGAAGTCGATGCGGTTCCCGCTGTCGCTCGAGTCGGATCGACAGCGTGCGCCACTGCACGGAAAGGGGGCGACCTACCGTACAAGGGCTTCGCTCCGGAAATTGGAGTGGGGATGGGATTCGAACCACGCCCGAGAACCTGCTCACTGCGTTCGCAGAACCTCGGTCTGATTCAAATCCCACCGACGTCGCTGTCGCTCACGGAGTTGTTCGCGACAGCAACGGTGGGGATGGGATTTGAACCCATGAGGCTTGACAGCCACCTGCTCTCAAGGCAGGCGCGTTAGGCCGCTCTGCCACCCCACCTCATCCCTACGTTCTCCACCCGCTCAAAAAGGGTTATCGGTCTACTCGCGCTCGAGGGACTCCCCTTCGCCGACGCCGATTCCGATCTCGTCGACGATCGCCGTCGTCGTCGCTCCCTGGGAGCGGTCGGCGACCGCTCGAGCCCGCCCCCCTGCGATCGTCGCACAGAGGCCGGATTCGGTCGCGATCGTCGGCAACATGGGTGCGAACCCGACGCCCAGTCCGGCGTCGTCGGCTCGCTCGGCGAGCGTCGCCAGTTCGGGCACCGCGTCGGCCTCGGTGAAGTCGATCGGCTCGCCGAATCCGGCGAAGTACGTTCGGCCGCCCGAGGAGGGGCCGAGGACGACGTCGTGGCGCCGCAGCGACATCGCCGCGCCGTCGATCTCGGTGCGCCCGATCAGCGGCGCCGTCGGCTCGAGGACGCCGACGCTGCTGGCGTCTTCCTGCTCGAGGAGGTGGGTCACCGTGTTCCCGATTCGCGCCGAGCGGGTCGAGCCGACCTGGCGCTCGAAGCGGACGTCCTCGAGGTCGCCGAGCGCCGCGGTGGCGAGTTCCCGGATCTCGACCTCGGGATCTCCCGAGAACGAGTCCGGCAGGGTCTCCTCGTCGCGGTAGTTCACCAGCAGGTCGCCGCCGCTCGCCGCGACCGAGCGGAGGGTGTCGACGACGGCGGCCTCGTAGAGTTCGACGGCCTCTGGCTCGGTCAGAACCGTTCGATCGACGAGCGACGACAGCACGAGTCCCTCGCGGGACGGGGAGACGGGAACGACGACGATCATACCCGGTCTCGGGCGTGGCGGGCCTTGAACGCGACGGCTCCCGCTCGAGGCGCCATCGGCGACGTAGAATTATGTGGGTGGCGACCACTCGTCCGGTATGGACACGCGCTCGAGTACCGGTCTGGTCGGAACGCTCGTAATCGCCCTGCTGGTCGGCGTCGGCGTCGGCGGCTTCCTGGCGGGCTACGTCATCGACTCGCCGGGCGAGTGGCTCGCGCCGACGGTCGGTTCGCTGGCCGTCGCCGCCGTCGTCGTCGGCGCGCTGATCGCTCTCGGGTCGGGATCGACGCGACGGCTGGAGAACCCGTACTGGTAGGCGCTACCGCTTCTGGCGCCCTTTCGTCTGCCTGTAGTCGGAGGCCATCAGCTCGACGAACCGCTCGAGCCACGCCTGGGTCTGGGCGTCGGTCTGTTTGCGGGGCTCGATCATAGGGACGAGTTCGAACCCGCGACCGCGGATCGTCGTCGCGTGGTCGGCCTCGAGGTCGAGGTCCTCGACGGGCGTCGTCGTGTACTCGACGCCGATCTCCGAGAGCGCGCGCTCGCCGACGGGGACGATGATCTCGGGGTTGATCATCCGGATCTCGGCGTTGATATACGGTTCGCAGTTGCCGATCTCCTCGTCGGTCGGCTTTCGATCCGGGTCCCGACACCGGGTGAGGTTCGTCAGGTAGACGTTCTCGAGTTCGGGTCGATCGTCGGGCGAGGTCGAATCGCAGAGCCCCAGCCGCTCGAGCATTCGGCGCAGGGAGGTGCCGTCCTCGTCGCTCCGCTCGGAGTCCCCGATGAGGAAGGGAACGCCGACCTCGTCGGCTCTGGCCGTCGGGCGCTCGCCGACGAACAGGAAGTCGGCCCCGACGTCGCCGTAGCCGTGGACGACCTGCGTGCGGGTCTCACAGAGCGCCGGACAGTTCCGGCAGTCCTCGTCCATGCCGTACGGGTTCGCGCGGGTTCGCTGGTTCGCGTCCACAGTTGTATCTCGGAACAGGGAACCAAAAGCGACGCGCCTGGCCGTCGTCTCGAAAGCGGAAAGAACGGACGCGATCAGCGCTCGAGTCCGCCCCGCTCGGTGACCTCGAGGATGAACTTCACGTTGCGAACGATCTCCTCGGGGGAGGTGTCCTCGTGCTCGTCGTAGAGGTCGCTGGTCCGGTAGAGGATGTTCGCGAGCTGTTTGCGCTCGCTGGTGTCGCCGCGGATCTCGTCTGCGATCTCCCGGAGCGCGGCGACCCGTTCGGGGTCGGGTTCGAACTCGTCGCTCTCGCTCATCGGTCCGGCGCGTGGGACTCCCGCTCGGTCGTCTGCGAGACGCCGCGTCGGTGGACGATCCCGGTGTTGTTCGCGACGTTCTCGGTGATCGTCCGGAAGGCGTCACCGGTCTCGCCGTCGTCGGAGACGACGGTCGGCTCCCCGCCGTCGCCACCTTCGCGGACGGTCGGATCGAGCGGGATCGAGCCCAAAAAGGGCATGTTGTGGGTCTCGGCGAACTCCTCGCCGCCGCCGGAGCCGAAGATGTCGTGCTCGCCGCCGCAGTCGGGGCAGGCGAACGTCGACATGTTCTCGGCGATGCCGAGCACGACGGTGTCGTGTTTGGCGAACATCTCCAGTCCCTTCCGGGCGTCGTCGAGCGCGACGTCCTGGGGGGTCGTGACGATCACGGCGCCCGTGACGGGCATCGTCTGGAGCATCGTCAGCTGGGTGTCGCCGGTCCCCGGCGGCAGGTCGATGATCAGGTAATCCAGCTCCCCCCACTCGACGTCCTCGGTGAGCTGGGTGATGACCTTGTGGACCATCGGCCCCCGCCAGATGACGGGGTCGTCCTCGCCGGTGAGGAAGGCCATGCTCATCAGCTTCACGCCGTACTTCTCGGGCGGGACGAGGGTCTCCTCCTCGGTCGCCATCGGCGGCTCGTCGGCGTCGAACATCCGCGGGACGTTCGGCCCGTAGACGTCGGCGTCGAAGAGGCCGACCCGGGCGCCGAGCTGCGAGAGCCCGGCCGCGAGGTTGACCGCGACGGTCGACTTGCCGACCCCGCCCTTCCCGGAGGCGACCGCGATGACGTTCTTCACACCCGGCAGCACCTGTTCGTCCGCCGAGGCGGCGTTGGCGTCCCGGTCGGGGATGCTCGCCGAGAGGTTCGGCTCGAGCCCCTCCTCGAGGAGCAGCTCGCGGATCTCGCCGGCGATGTCGGTCTCGGTCGGGGAGTAGGGCGCCCCGAGCGCGAGGTCGATGTCGACCTCGTCGCCGTCGACCGAGAGCTCGTTGACGAGTCCGAGCGAGACGATGTCGTCCTCGAGTTCCGGATCCTCGACCGTCCGGAGGCGGTCGCGAACGGCGGCTTCGTCCATACCGGAGGGTACGTCCCGCCGTCGAAAAGGGTTGTGTTCGGATACCGAGCCTCGACGGGAGCGACGGGGCCGACCTACTTGCCGAGCGATTCCAACCGCTGTGCCGTCGGGAGGCTCCAGCCGTAGGTCACCGCGACCAGCCGAGTCACGAGCGTTACCCCCGCACACGCCGCGGCAGCGGTCCCCTCGGCCCCTCCGAGGGTTCCGACGACCCAGTAGACGCTCCCGCCCAGTACCGCACAGCTCGCGTAAAAATCCTCGAGGAGGATGAAGGGCGACCGATCGAGGAGGATGTCGGCGACCGCGCCACCGCCTGCCGCGTTGATCGTCGCGATCGCGACGACGCCGAACGCCGAGACGCCCGTCTCCGTCGCGACGATGGCGCCGGTCGTGGCGAAGGCCGCGAGACCGATCGCGTCCGAAACGAGCGTGATCGGGTGATCGTCCGGCGAGCGCAGGACGACGCTCAGGACGATCGCCAGACTCACGCCGAGCAGGCCGAGCGCGATCTCGATCGGCGACTGGAGCGCTAACGGGACGCGAGCCACGAAGAGATCCCGCGTCACGCCGCCGGCGAACGCCATCGCCAGTCCGACGACGGCGATTCCGAACACGTCGAACCGCTCGCGGATCGCCTTGCTCGAGCCGACGAGCGCGAAGGCGACCAGTCCGATCGTGTTCATCACGGCGAACGGGTCGCCGAACAGTACGCCGATGAGATCCTGCGTCACTGCCCGCCGCTACGAGGAAAGGCGCCTTGAACGCTACGTATACGAGAATTGTTGCGGTTTCAGTCCGGGTGACCCCACCCATCGTTTCCGACGAGCGTTCGTCTCTCGAGCGTTACGTAGAGCGTGCAAACTGCTCGCTTCGCTCGCAGTTTCTACTGGGCGAACAGCCGTCCGAGACGCGCGACAGCGCGTCTCTCTGCGGAACGACGATCGAAGCGCGAGCGTAGCGAGCGGTGAGTGAGTCGTCTGCACCGAGTAGCCGGTGATCAATCTGGCCGTTCACCGTCATCCATCAGGGAAGAAACGATGAGTCGTTTGGTCCCACGCCGAATGAGACCGCTGGCTGCAGGTTGAGAGATATCCAGAGTAGCGGCGACTTCGCTGAGGGTTGCGTCCCGCGGGTCTTCGAAATACCCTGTGTCGAGTGCGACGAGGAGTGCCTCTCGTTGGCTATCGGTCAGTCCTGCGTCCGTATCCCCTAAACTAGCGTATTCGTTCACGCGCAGTAACTCGATATCGATGTCGTTCCGTTCCGCGTAGTCCCATAGCGGGGCCAGATTCGTCCGTTCGGGCATCCATACCGTTAGAATCCAACCGTTTCCGTCGTTCTTCATATCGAGTATGACGCCGTTCGCGGTCGAAATAATCGGTGAGATGATCTTCGCTTCGTCCGTATACTCGAAGCTATAGATCGCCTTCTCGTCTCTGGTTTCGATAACTCGTTCGAACTCGCCGATGGTGTGATCGTTCCGCAATCCGTCCTCGAACTGGTGGAAATCGGATGACTGTATGCGATAGAAGAATTTCCCCGATGTAGGGTCAGTACCTGCCTCTAACACCGACCTGACTTTCGCACTCTGGTCGTGAGTGACTGTCTTTGTGAGCACTATGTCGGGGTGCTCGATCCGGACGACTGCTTTGATATCAGTCACTGTTCTACAGGGTAGGTGTCTGTAATATATGAGCATGTATATCTGAGAAGCCCTGAGCAACTATCGCAAGCATACTGAGTAGAGAACGCATTGACGGTTCGTTCCGAATCGGAGTCGGCGAAACGCTAGATGCAGATCCATCTCTCGTGGAGTTCTCCGGGCAACAATCGTCCGTTCTGCTTGCCCTCGGCGTCCTCACTGCACTCACCCAGCGACCTGCGAAAGCGGTCGGGAAAGCACGGAATCTTTTAGACCCGATATAAATGGATTATTCGATTAAGAGAGAGACCGATGCGAGCACGGCCGGTATAACTACGTATGGCACAGCGACACCGAGCCGATGACCGAGGCAGCGACACTGAACTAAAATACTACCTCCCCGCCGGGGTTACCCCATCGTCCGATACCGGTCGCTTCGAACGCCTCTGGACGTCGCTGTTCAACCAGGACGTCGAATCGTTATAATGAGTCTCCCCGAGATAGATTCCGCTGTGTTCTTTGGTTCGATCACGATGGTCACGTGGGGAATTTGGGTCGTCCTGGGCAACGCCGCGTCGGAGTCTATCGACCCGAGGACGGCCGCCGCGATCTCCTATCTCGTCGCTGGACCCCTTGCACTCGGCTACATCCTCGTTTCGGACGCATCGCTCGCCATTACCGCGAAGGGAGGACTGCTCGCTGCCGTGGCCGGATTGTTCACCGGAATCGGCCTGATTTCGATGTACGTCGGTCTTTCCGACGGGTCGACGACGGTCGTCTCGACGCTCGGTGCGATGTACTTCGTCGTCGCGGCTCTCATCGGTATGGTCATCCTCGGAGACGAAGTTACGATAACGAGGTTTGCCGGAATAGCGTTCGCGATTATTGGGGTCGTCTTGGTCTCCCAATAACGGTTCGATCGGGCAGTCTACGCATTGAAATCGAACCGTGGTCCGCCGTAGGTCGGCGGATCGGGCTCGAGTTCGACCCCGTGCTCGTACCGAACGAAGTTGAGGTAGAACGGACGACCGCACCCCTCGACGGGTTCGCCCTCGAGATCGGTGACGGAGCCGTCCTCGCCGCAGACGAAGGCGATCCCGTCGGCGCTCTCTCGGTCGGAGTCGTCGGGATCGGCGTACTCCCAGCCCGGCTGTGCGAGTTTGGTGACCGAGCGGTCGGCGAGGTCCGGCGGGCGCTCGAGGCTGTGGACCGCGTCGCAGTGGGGACAGGTGTAGCGGACGGTGACGGTCATCGGCGGTCCTAGGGGGTTCGGAGACGTAAGCCTGCGGGACGGGCTCGCCGTTTGAGGCGAGCTTCCGAACCGTTTACCGGCTCGCTGCGTGAGAGGGAGTATGACCGAGTTCGACCCTGCGAAGTTCGAGGAGAAGTACGTTCACTACTTCGAGGAACTCGAGACGGCGTACTCGAACGCGTACAACCAGCTCCACGGCCGGTACGACTCCGAGATCCTCCGCGCGATCGACCGGAAGGTCTTGAGCGAGAGCGAGCCCGTCTACATGGGCGAGGGGGAGTTCCGGATCGACCTCCCCGAGGACCGCGTCGAGGACGTCCGGGCCACGGTCGGGGATCCCGAGCAGTTCGACGCCGTCCTCGAGGAGTTCCGCGAGCAGATCGCGAACGAACTGGTTCGGATCTTCGAGTTCGACTGACGAGCGGCCGCTCCGTTCCGCCGCTGGTTGGCGAGACACCCGGAACACCTTTTGCGGTTACGGGAATCCGTAGAGGTATGATCGACGAGACGGTCGAGGAGATCAAGGACCTGCAGACGCACAGCTCCTCGGTGGTTGCCGTAAACGCGACGCGAGCGCTCGAGGAGCTCCTCGAGCGGGAGTTCGCCACGCTCGAGGAGTACGAACGCGCCCTCGAACAGAACGGGTCGGTGCTTCGTCGGGCGAACCCCTCCCACGCCTCACTACAGAACGCCGTCCGCGAGGTCGTCGGCGACGTCACCGAAGCCGACGTCGACACCGTCGACGAAGCGAAGCGGCTCACCCAGGAACGGATCGACGCGGTCGTCTCGAAGGTCGAGGCCGGCAAGGACCGGGCCGCCGAGAACGCCGTTGCCCACCTCGCCGACGGCGCGACGCTGCTGACCCACGACTACTCCTCGACGGTGCTCGAGGCCTTAGAGCGGGCCGTCGAGGCCGGCAAGGAGTTCGACGTCTACATCACCGAGGCACGGCCGCGCTACATCGGCCGGAAGACGGCCCGGTCGCTGGCCGATCTCGAGGGCGTCGACGCGACGCTGATCACCGACAGCGCCCACGGGATCTACCTCGAGGACTGCGATCGGGTGATCGTCGGGATGGACTGTATCGTCGACGAGACGCTGTACAACCGGGTCGGAACCTTCCCCATCGCGTCGACGGCGGCCCAGCTCGAGGTTCCGGTCACCGTCGTCGGCTCGGCCTCGAAGATCGTCGACGAGGGGTTCGTCTTCGAGAACGAGCACCGACCGGGAAGCGAGGTCATGTCCGAGCCGGCCGAGGGGTTCGCGATCGAGAACCCCTCCTACGACGCGACGCCGGTCGAGTTGCTCGAGAGCGTGATCACCGACGAGGGTCGCCAGGAGCTGTAGCCGGGTAGGGCTCGAGCCGGTTCGGCCCGGCGTCGCCGCCCTTACTCGCGTTCGCCGAACGTCCGCGGCGATCCCTCGGTCGGACTCGCCCACCCGACCGCGTTGTGCAGGACTCGCTGAATCGCCTCGTTCTCGTAGATCGGATACGTCTCGTGGCCCGGACGGAAGTAGAAGATCCGGCCGTTCCCGCGCCGGTAACAGCAGCCGCTGCGGAACACCTCGCCGCCCTCGAACCAGCTCGTGAAGACGAGTCGGTCGGGTTCGGGAACGTCGAACGGCTCGCCGTACATCTCCGTCGTCGGGAGTTCGATCGACTCCTCGAGCCCGTCGGCGATCGGGTGACCGGGGTCGACGACCCACAGTCGCTCCGTGCCCCCGTCCTCGCGCCACTGGAGGTTACAGGTCGTCCCCATCAGGCGCTTGAAGACCTTCGAGAAGTGCCCGGAGTGGAGGACGATCAGCCCCATCCCCTCGAGGACGCGCTCCTGGACCCGGTCGACGATTTCGTCGTCGACCTCGTCGTGGGCGATGTGGCCCCACCAGAACAGAACGTCGGTGGCCTCGAGGACGTCCTCGGTGAGCCCGTGTTCGGGCTCGTCGAGGGTGGCCGTCCGCACCTCGTGGTCGTCCTCGAGGACGCCCGCGAGCGCCTCGTGGATCCCGTCGGGGTAGACCGCGGCGGCGTCCTCGTCCTCCCGTTCGTGTCGGAACTCGTTCCAGATCGTGACTGCGACCATCGCCGGAAGCTCCGCTCCCGACGTCCTTAGCTGGACTGATCAGCGCTCGTTCGCCGCCACGATAACGGGTGGTTTCTTTACACGACCGCGTCGACGACGGCGGTAATCTCGGCGTTCGTTCCGTATTCGTCGGTGGTTACACGCCCGAATACTGTAGCGAGACGTATATGACTCCGTGTTGTACACATTTCCGGGACACAATACTTATCTCGGTCGCTGCCCGCGTTCCGATATGAATCGGGATCGTACGCAAACGACAGCGAAATTCGAGGTTTTCGAGGCAGAAACGGAACTGAAGGGTGAGAAACGGGGGGTTTCCCGGTGATCGACGCCGATATCGGGATCGGTGTCGTCGGTCTCGGCGGCATGGGCCACCTCCACGCCCGAAGCGTCGAGGAGTTCGGCGCCGACGTCGTCGCCGGTGCCGACCTCGTCGAGGCACAACGCGAGGGGTTCGCCGCCGAGTTCGGTGCCACGACCTACGAGACCCACGAGGGGTTGGTCGTCGACGAGGACGTCGACGCGGTCATCGTGACGACGCCGAACCGCTTTCACGAGCCGATCACGATCGACGCGCTCGAGGCCGGCAACCACGTCCTCGTCGAGAAGCCCCTCGCCCACACCGTCGAGAGCGCCGAGCGAATCGCCGACGCCGCGCTCGAGGCGGAGGGGATCTGCATGGTCGGCTTCCACAACCGCCACGCCGCCTCGATGGCGATGTTCGACGAGCAACGCGACCGCTTCGGCGAACTCACCCACGTCGAGGCGAACTACGTTCGACGGCGCGGGGTTCCCGGTCCCGGCTCGTGGTTCACCGACCCCGACCTGGCCGGAGGCGGCTCCCTGCTCGACATCGGCGTCCACGCGATCGACCTCGCGCTGTACGCGATGGACTTTCCCGAGGTCGTCGAGGTCAGCGGGGTCGCCCGCTCGACGTTCGGCATGGACGACGACTACGCCGACCCCGACGGGTTCGGCGACGCCTGGGACGGAAGCGCCGAGACCTACGAGGTCGACGATTCCGTCAGCGCCTTCATCCGCTGTGAGAACGGGCGAACGATCTCGCTCGAGGCCGCCTGGGCGACCAACCGCGAGCCGAGCATGGACTTCCGGGTTCGAGGCACCGACGCGGGCGCGCAGTTCGACATCGGCTCGACCGACATGGAGATCCTCGAGGCCGGGACCGCCGGCTGCGATCACTACGCCGACGTCAATCTGACCGGCGACGCCTCCCTGACGGGTCACCAGGAACAGGACGTCCGGTTCCTCGAGACGATCGCCGCGGGCGTCGAACCCGAGACGAACACGATCGAGGAGGCCCTGACCGTCCAGCGCGTGATCGACGCGATCTACCGCTCGAGCGAGACCGGCCGGGCACAGCGCATCGAGACCGTCGACCTCGCGGAGCGCGAGGGGGCGGCGGCCGACCTCGAGGCCACTCAGCAAACCGACTGAGCTATCGAACCGGCGCGACCGCGCATTTTCTATCGCTTCGTTTTTCGTTCCCGGTAGACGCGGGGCTCGCGGAGGGTCGAAGACGAAAGAACGGAAGGACGGCCGATTATATGACTTCGTCGAAGTCGTGGTGGCCCTCGATCTCGACGCCCTCGCCGGTGATCTCACAGAGGAAGACGCCGTTCCCGGAGCCGGTGTCGCGCTCCGCGGCGGACTTGATGCCGCGTGCGGCGACCGTCTTGGCCTCCTCGTTGGACATGTCGTCGTCGTAGGCCTGCTCCAAGTGACCGTAGGCGAGTTGCATCCCGGAGCCGGTGACGGTGTAGTCGTCCTCCATGACGCCGCCGGCGGGGTCGATGCTGTAGACGTGGCTGCCCTCCTCGTCGACGCCGCCCAGGATCGGGTGGATGGCGAAGAACGGGCCGCCGCGGGCGAAGTTACCCGCGAGCGTCGCGAGCGCGTCAATGCTCATGACCTCCCCACGTCGAGCCTCGTTGAGGTTGACCTCTGCGCGCAGGCTCTTGATGAACGACTGGGCGCCGCCGACGCTGCCGACCATCGTCAGCGCGGCCGTCGGGTGGATCTGTTCGACCTTCTGGACGTTCTTGTTCGAGACGAACCGGCCGCCGAGGCTGGCGCGCATGTCCGTGGCGATGACGACGCCGTCGGCGGTCGTGATCCCGATGGTCGTCGTTCCGGTCTTGTTCACGTTGTCGAGATCGGATGCCGAGATGTCGTTCTGTGGCAGCGAGCCGAGTTCGGGCTCGTAGGGGTTCATGTCGGCCGACAGCTGACTGCTCGTTCTGGAAAACTCCGAGTCGTGAGTAGGTGTACGCATTGACCGAAAGTTACGGCCGGGGCCATATAAAACATCGGCGGTAACAACCCTCGTTTCCGCTACCGACGGTCCGTACGGTGCCGTCGCTCGAGCGCGGGGTGTAGTCGTCGCGGACGGGCGGAAAACGAGCGCTCAGTTCACTCCTGGCGGACGTCGTCGTAGGCCTCGCCGACGTTCTCGATCAGCCGGTGCAGCGGGAGGGTGTAGCCGACCTGGCGGGTCGCCATTGCGAGCGGCATCGCGAGGATGCCGACGACAATGCAGAGCTGGTACAGTGCGAACAGCGTCGCGTGGTACGCGCGGGATTTCATCGACGTTCACGCGTTGGGAGACCGAGGTGGTATATAAGCGTTCTTGCTCGAGGGAGAGTATAACGATCGGTAGTGTAGAACGGGGTCGACGCCCTCTTGCGATTAAAGCTGGCTTGTGTATCGAACAACTTCGGCTGTCTCCAGCTCGAGATTCGGCTATCCAGGTTCGAATCGACCCGGCCGATTCTCGTAACTTATGCGCATTATCGCCTTCGCGTGCGCGCCGCGAGTCGCCGACGGGTCGGAACCGCAAAGCAGGAAACCCCCCGGACCGACCATCCGGTATGGGAAACTACCTCGTCGCGATGGAAGCAGCGTGGTTGGTTCGTGACGTCGACGAGATCGACGACGCGATCGGCGTCGCGGTCAGCGAAGCCGGGAAGCGCCTCAACAACGAGGGCCTCGAGTACGTCGAGGTCGAAGTCGGCGCGACGGGCTGTCCGGCCTGTGGCGAACCGTTCGACTCGGCGTTCGTCGCGGCCGACACCGCGCTCGTCGGCCTGGCTCTCGAGATGGAAGTGTACAACGCCGACAGCGAGGAACACGCCTCCCGGATCGCAAAGAGCGAGGTCGGGGGCGCCCTGCGGGACGTCCCGCTGTCGGTCGTCGAGATCGTCGAGACGCCCGAGGACGAGTAACGCCCCGGACCACCCAAACACCTTTCTATAACCCGTAGTTATTGGGTCGTATGGAGCTGCCGACGCCCGCGGATCTGCGCCAGCGCCGCACCGAACTCGGATTGACCCAGAGCGAACTCGCCGAGACCGCCGAGGTCTCCCAGCCGCTGATCGCGCGGATCGAGGGCGGCGACGTCGACCCCCGGCTCTCGACGCTGCGGCGGATCGTCAACGCCCTCGAGACCGCCGAGAGCGACGTCGTCCGCGCCGAGGACCTGATGAACGAGGCGGTCGTCAGCGTCGCCCCCGACGAGGCCGTCGCCGAGGCCGCCCGCAAGATGGAGGAGGAGGCCTACTCCCAGCTCGCGGTGATCCAGGACGGCATCCCGGTCGGGTCGATCAGCCAGAGCGACCTCGTCCACCTCGACTCCGAAGCGCGGGACGAGCCGATCGAACAGCACATGAGCGAGAGCTTCCCGACCGTCTCGAAGGACGCAACGTTAGACGAGATCAGCAACCTGCTCGAGCACTACAAGGCCGTGATGATCACCGAGGCCGGCGAGACGGTCGGCATTATTACCGAAGCCGACGTCGCCGCGCGGTTCTCCTGAGCCGGCGGTTCGGTACCACCTCGTTCGAGGCGGGCTACACCGCGAGGTACTCCGTCACCGCCTCCCGCGACTCGAGGCGGTCGCTCTCGAGTTCGTCGACGATCGTCCCCTTGTCGATCGCGTAACAGCGATCGGCGAGGTTCTGGACGACGTGGAGGTTCTGTTCGACGAAGAGGATCGTCGTCCCGAGCTCCTCGTTGACCCGCTGCAGATCTCGCGTGACGTCTTGGACGATCGAGGGCTGAACGCCCTCGGAGGGTTCGTCGAGCAGGAGGAGTTCGGGGTTGCCGACGAGCGCGCGGCCGATCGCGAGCAGCTGGCGCTGGCCGCCGCTCATCGTCCCGGCCGCCTGATCGCGGCGCTCCTCGAGGATCGGGAAGTAGTCGTAGACGGCCTCGTACTGCAGTCGGTCGTCGTTCTCGTTGATCGTCTCACCGATCCGCAGGTTCTCCGCAACCGTTAGCTCGGGAAAGACGTCCCGCCCCTGCGGGATGTAGCCCATCCCGCGACGGGCCCGGACGTCGGCCGGCTCGTCGGTGACGTCGGCCCCGTCGAACCGGACCCGCCCTTCGTCGACCTCGAGCAGGCCCATGACGGCCTTGACGAGCGTCGTCTTGCCGACGCCGTTTTTCCCCATGATGCCGACGATCTCCCCCTCGTCGACGCCGACGTCGACGCCGCGGAGGATCGGTGTCTTGCCGTACGACGCGTGCAGGTCCGTGAGTTCGAGCATCAGTGATCCTCCCCCAGGTAGATCCGCTTCACTTCGGGATCGGTCCTGATCTCCTCGATCGAGCCCTCCCTGAAGATCGAGCCCCCATCGAGGACCGTGACGCGATCCGCGATCGTTTCGACGAAGTCGATGTCGTGTTCGATGACGATCAAGGCGACGCCGTCGTCGTCGGCGATCTTCCGGAGGAGATCGGCGACGTCTGCGGTCTCCTCGACCGAGAGGCCGGCGACGGGCTCGTCGAGCAGCATGAGCTTTGGCTCCATCGCCATTGCCATCCCGATCTCGAGCCGTTGTTGCTGGCCGTGAGAGAGCCCTCCGGCGACGGTTTCCCACTGGTCGAGCAGGTCGAAGCGCTCGAGGATCTCGCTCGTACGGGCCTCGAAGGCGTCGGGTTCGACGACCTGCTGGAGCGGAATCCGCAGGTTTTGCGCCACGGTCAGTCCCTCGTAGACGCTTGGCACCTGGAACTTCATACTGATCCCGCGGTCGACCCGCTCGTGGGAGGGCAGGCTCGTGATGTCGGTACCGTCGTAGTATATCTCCCCGGCTGTGGGCTCGAGCCGGCCCGTGAGCAGGTTGAGGAACGTGCTCTTGCCGGCCCCGTTGGGGCCGATGAGACAGCGTAGCTCGCCCGCCTCGAGGCCGAAGTCGACGTCGTCGGTCGCGGTGAGCCCGCCGAACTCCTTGCGCAGGCCGCGCGTTTGCAGGATTCGCGAGGAGTCCGGACCGGTCTCGTCGACCGCCGGCGTAGTCTTGACGGTGGGGTCGCTCGTCGCCATCAGTCGCTCACCTCCTCGGCGGCCGCGGGCGGATCCCGCGGAACGGGCGACTGGTCGGCGTCATCGCGGTACTCGAGGACGTACTCGTGGAGCCGCGGGGCGACCCCCTCCGGCATCACGAGCACGACGAACACCAGCAGCGAACCGATCAACACCAGCGCCCACTCGCTGCCCGAGAGCGCGAGGCGGTAGTCGACGAACTGGATCGCGAGCGCGGCGCCGACGGTACCGATCAGCGAGGTCCGACCGCCGACGCTAGCCCAGACGACCGGCAGCGCCGCGGCGGTGATGCCGAAGACGCTCGGGTCGACGTAGTTGTTCTGCGTCGTAAACAGCACGCCGCCGAGTCCGGCGATCGCCCCGCCGATCGTGAAGACGACGAGCTTGATGAACGTCGTGTCGTAGCCGAACATCGCCGTCCGGTCCTCGTCCTCGCGGGTCGCGACCATCGCGTAGCCGAACTGGCTGTTGACGAGCGCGCGCAGCCCGAGGTAGGTCGCCACGAGCGCTCCCAGCGTTACGTAGTAGTGGCCGAGCAGTCCGATCTCGCCCCCGGTCGAGCCGATCCCGACGGCGAGATCCGGAACGCCACTCATCCCGTTGAACCCGCCCAGCCGGGCGTCGCCGATCGCCCACTCGCCGCCCGCGGTCTGGCCCATGAACGTGTACAACACCAGCGCGACGACGAGCGTGAGGATCGTCACGTAGACGTCCCGGACGCCGCCGTAGAACATGAAGTAGCCGAGCGCCGCGGCGAAGGCCGTCGAGACGGCGATCGCCGCAAGCAGGGCGAGCGTCAGCCCGGTCAGCGTCGCGGCGTTGATCGCGACGATCCCGAACGCGTAGCCGGCGACGCCGAAGAAGGCGACCTGCCCGAAGCTGAGGATGCCGCAGTAGCCCCAGATGAAGGCGAGGCTCATCCCCAGCAGGGCGTAGGCGAGAAACACCGCGCCGACCTCCGCGGCGTAGAGCCCGAAGACGATCGGCATCGCCGCGAGGGCGGCGACGGCGACCGCGAGGCCGAGCCAGAACGCCGGCGAGTTGCCCATCGCGTTCGGTCCCTCGAACGGGCGACGGACGGCGGCAAGGGGGCCGTCGCTCGAGCCGACGCTCACTGGCTCTCACCCCGGCTCTCGCGCCAGTCGGCGAGCAGCCCCGTGATCCCGTCGGGCATCAGCCGGATGGCGACGATCGCGGCGATCAGCATCGCGACCTGTCCCATGAAGGTGCCGGCGACGTTCGTCACCGCGGCGTTGACCGTGCCGAGGAGTCCGCTGGCGAGGACGGTGCCGACGAGGACGGAGGCGCCACCGACGACGACCGCGACGAACGCCTCGACCAGGAAGCCGGTGCCGTACTCGGGCGTGACCGTCATCACGGGCGCGTACAGCGCCCCCGCGAGACCGGCGAGGCCCGAGCCGACGGCGAACGTGGTCATGTACATCCGATCGGTGTCGACGCCCATGCTGCGCGCGGTCGCCTCGTCCTGCATGGTCGCGCGGGCGCGGATCCCGAAGTCGGTCCACGTGAACAGCGCGTACAGCCCGCCGAGCACCCCGACGGCGACGACCGCGAGGACGAGGTAGTAGACGGGGCCGTCGACGATCGGTAACTGGCCGAACGGGATCCCGATCCCCGGGGCGGTGTTGCCGAAGACGATCCGCGTGAGCTGGATCATCACGAGGCTGATCCCCCAGGTGACGACCATCGAATCGAGCAGGCGTCCGTAGAGATGGCGGATGATCAGCCGCTCGAGGACGAGCCCGTAGACCGCCGTCAGGGCGACGCCCGCGAGCATCGCCAGCGGGAGCGGGAGCCCCGCGGCGAAGGTGAACGTCGTTGCGTACGCGCCGACGAGGATGAACTCGCCATGGGCGAGGTTGATGATCCCCATCATCCCGAAGATCACCGCCAGCCCGACCGTCGCCAGCACGATGAACGCGAAGATCTCGACGAACTCGAAGCCGAAATTCAAGAGTCCGAGCATTTCAGGCCACCTCGTAAAACGCGTCGGGTTCGTACTGGGTCCGTTCCGGTTCGGTCGTCAGATCGCAGCCGACCTCCTGAAGGAAGGCCGGTTCGATCGTTCGCGGTTCGTCGAAGGTGATCTCGTGGTTCTCGTCGGCGTGTGCGACACGCATGTTGTGCTCCATGTGGTGTGTCTGGGGGTCGAGTCTGACGTCGCCCTCCGGGGCCTCGACCTCGAGCCCCGACTCGAGGGCCTCGATCACGGCCGCCTGCTCGAACGTCCCCGCGCGCTCGACGGCCTCCTTGTAGAGGTAGACCGAGAAGTAGTTGTTCTGGGCCTCCTGATTGATGTACTCCGCGTCGTCCCAGCGCTCGCGGTAGCGCTCGACGAAGTCCTCGTTGCGGTCGGTCGGCAGCTCCTCCATGTAGCTGACGCCGGCGTAGACGTCCTCCAGGGCGGGCGGGTCGATCCGCAGGTGTTCGCGCTCCTGTGCCATGTTCGTCGAGGTGCCGATCGGGATATCGGTCAATCCGCTGGCCAGGCGCTGCTCGTAGAACGCCGAGTGGTCCTGACCCACGAGCATCGACATCACGAAGTCGGGCTCCGCCGACTGGATGTTGTTGATCGTCGAGCCGAACTGGGACTCCTCGAGCGGGATGTACTCCTCGCCGACGACCTCGGCGCCGTGTTCCTCGGCGATGATCTTCACCCAGTCGCCGGAAAGCTGGCCAAAGTTGTAGTCCGCAGCGACCGTGTAGATCTCGTCGCCGTACGCTTCGATCATGTGCGGGACGACGGCACCCAGCTGCTGGCGGGCCGTCGCACCCAGCGGGAAGACGGTCTTATCGCAGACCCCGCCCTCGTACTGGGTGGTGTAGAAGTACAGCTGCTCGTGGTCGTTGATCAGCGGCCGGATCGCCTCGCGGGTCGCACTCGAGTAGCCCGCCCACAGCACGTCGGCGTCCTCCCGGTAGATCGCGTGGCGAGCGAGATCCTGGTAGCGCATGTTGTCCGACTGCGGATCCGGCGCGAAGACCTCGAGCTCCTCGCCGAGGATCCCCCCGTCGCGGTTGATCTCCTCGATCGCGAGCTTCGTCGTCCGGTACTTCGCCGTCCCCGTCAGCGCGAACGTTCCGGACCGGTCCTCCAGGATAGCGGCCGTCGGGTTCGAGCCGCCGCCCTGCATCCTCAGGACGGCGCCCTCGCCGACGCAGCCGGCGGTGGCCGCCAGTGCGCCGGCCGATCCGGCCGCGAGCAACGAACGGCGGGTGAGCGACCGTTCGGTCACAAACACCCCTCCGAATACCCAGAGTGTTTCGATATCCGTGCTAGTATGACAACCTGATTCTCGAAATAGGGTGACGCTTGTCCAGTATTCATCTCTGTTCGTCGGACTCTATCACGGACATAAAAGCATTTCCTGCCAACAGTACAACGTCTCCCCCGATGGGGAGTCGTCGGTAATGACGATATTATACTGGACGGACGTTATATCGAGGGTTCGTCAGTCTAAATTCGTCGAATTTAGAACGTCAGCCTGTCCGGACCCAGGGTATGGATCGACTTCCTCCGAATAGCGGTAAGAGGCCTCGACGAGCCGGACGTCCGGACCGGACGCCGCCGACGTCCGAGCCGTTGACTTCGGCGAGTTCTGGACGAATACCGAATACGGCCGTCGTCAGCGAAATCCGGTCGAACGGCCGTCTCGAGCAGTATTACCCGAGACGAGGGATATATGTGGGGTCGGTGGGGAGCAACGAGCACCGATGGACTACGGACGACGCGACGTGTTGGGCGCGGCGGGCGGGTGCTGTTCGGTCGCCCTCGCCGGCTGTCTGGACGAACCGGTGGGTGACGAGGACGCCCCGGACGACGACCTGTACGCGTCGTTCTTTACGCTCGCTGAGTTCGCCGCCGCGGTCGCCGGCGACGGGACGACGGTCGAGAACGCCGTCCCCGACGGCGAGCACGGTCACGGCTGGGAGCCGCCGTCGACGCTCGTCCCCGATATCGCCGAGGCCGACGCGTTCGTCTACTTAGACGCCGAGGGGTTCCAGCACTGGGTCGACGACGCCGTCCCCGAACTCGAGGCCGAGTCCGACTTCGCGCTGATCGACGCGCTGGCGGGGATCGACCTGCTCGAGTACGACGACCACGATCACGGTCACGGCGAGGACGATCGCGTCGAGGAACTCGCCGTCGGCGAGATCGCGCTGCTCGAGGGCGACGAGGCGGTCGCGTACGCACACGGAGACCACTGGCACGACGACCCGCTGTCGGTTCCGCTCGAGGACCCGCGTTCGGTGACCGTCGTCGCCGAGACCGACGACGGTGAGGAACTCGAGTTCGACGGAACGTACGCGCTGGCCGTGCGGACGGCCGACGGGCACGGCGACGACGCCCTCGCGTACGAGGTCGATGGCGACGCGATCGCGTTCGAGGGGCTCGAGAACGGGTTCACCGAACTCGTCGTGCAGGTCCTCGAGGACGGCGAGGTCGTCTGGGAGGCACCCCCGCTCGAGACCGAAATCGGGGAGCACGAGCACGGCCACGGCGATCACGAGCACGGGGACGACGGACACGACCACAGCCACGGCGAGTACGACGCGAAGTTCTTCTCCGATCCCGCGCTCGCTCGCCGGGGCGTGGAGAACGTCCGCGACGGGCTGATCGCGATCGATCCGGACAACGAGGCGACCTACGAGGAAAACGCCGCGGCCTACCTCGAGGAGCTGACGGCCCTCCACGAGACCTACGAGGACCGGCTCTCGGACCGGGAGCACGACGCCGTCGTGTTGGCCGGCCACGACTCCTTCCAGTACCTCGGCGAGCGCTACGGGTTCGAGATCCGTACCCCGGTCGGTCTCTCGCCCGACGCCGCACCCTCGAGCGAGGAGATCGCCGACACCGTCGCCTTCCTCGAGGAGCGGGGCATCGAGTACGTGCTCTGGGACTACTTCGACGGCGACCGCCTCGCCGAGACGATCGCCGCGGAGACCGACACCGTCGAGGACACCCTGATGGTTTCGCCCGCCGAGAGCACCGTCGCGGAGTGGCGGGAAGACGGGTACGGCGACTACCTGGGACAGATGCGCGAGATCAACCTCCCCGCGTTCGCACGGGCCCTCGGGGCGGAGTGACCGACGGCGGCCGGGTCAGTCGGTGATCGTCCAGTTTTCACTCCGATAACGGCTGGTGGTAAAACATTCGTTTCCAACTAGTCCAATTAGTCAGACGCATGCGTTGGAATTGCAAATATTGGTGTAACAACGTGGGTTAGTACACCTCCTTTCGAAAGACGGCGTGATGAACGAACGATCGAACGTCGCGGTGATCGGCGGATGAGCGGGATCGTCCCGGGGGAGTTGCTGCCGGCCGACGATCCGGTTCGGATCAACGAGGGACGGGAGACGGCGACCGCCACGGTCGAGAACACCGGAGATCGACCGGTACAGGTCGGGTCACACTTTCACTTCTTCGAGGTCAATCCCGGCCTTCGGTTCGACCGGGAGCGGGCGTACGGCTTCCGACTGAACGTGCCGGCGGGAACCGCGGTCCGGTTCGAACCGGGTCAGGAACGAGAGGTCGAGCTGGTCGCGATCGGCGGCGATCGGATCGTTCGCGGCATGAGCGGGCTCGTCGAGGGGCCCCTGGACGACGAGGACGTTCGGGAGCGGGCCCTCGAGCGCGCTCGCGAACGGGGGTTCCTCGGGGTCGACGCCGAGGAGTCGGCGACCGGAGGGAACGGGCGATGAGCCGCGAGCTCTCCCGTCGCGAGTACACGGACCTGTTCGGCGCGACCGAGGGCGACCGGGTCAGGCTGGGCGATACGAACCTGCTGGCGAGGATCGAGACCGACTACGGAACGCCCGGCGAGGAGGCCGTCTTCGGCGGCGGAAAGACCATGCGCGACGGGATGGGGATGCAGTCCGGGACGACCCGGGCCGAGGGCGCGCTGGACTGGGCGTTCACGAACGTCGTGATCGTCGACCCCGTCCTGGGCGTCTGCAAGGGCGACATCGGGGTCCGGAACGGGAAAATCGTCGGCGTCGGGAAGGCGGGCAACCCTGATACGATGGACGGCGTCGACATGGTGATCGGCCCGAGCACCGACACGATCCCGGCCGACGGACTGATCGCGACCGCCGGCGGGCTCGACATCCACGTCCACTTCAACAGTCCCCAGCTGGTCGACCACGCGCTCGGCTCGGGGGTCACGACGATGCTCGGGGGCGGGTTCGGCGGCGGGGCGACGACCTGTACGCCGGGTCCGGAAAACGTCAAGCGGTTCCTCCAGGCCGCCGAGGACTGGCCCGTCAACGTCGGCTTCTACGGGAAGGGCAACAGCAGTCGACCGGAGGCGCTCCGCGAGCAGGTCGACGCCGGCGCCTGCGGTCTCAAGCTCCACGAGGACTGGGGGTCGACCCCCGCGGCGATCGACACCTGTCTCGACGTCGCCGACGAGGAGGACGTCCAGGTCTGTATCCACACCGACACGCTCAACGAGTCGGGGTTCGTCGAGGACACCTTCGAGGCCATCGACGGGCGGGCGATCCACACCTTCCACATCGAGGGCGCCGGCGGGGGCCACGCGCCCGACGTCCTCGAGCTGATCGGCCACGAGCACATGCTGCCCTCGTCGACGAACCCCTCGATGCCCTACACCCAGAACACGTTCGACGAACATCTCGACATGGTGATGGTCTGTCATCACCTCAATCCCGACGTCCCGGAGGACGTCGCCTTCGCCGAGTCCCGCATCCGCGCGGAGACGCTCGGCGCCGAGGACGTGCTTCACGACACCGGCGCGATCAGCATGATGACCTCGGACTCTCAGGCGATGGGCCGGATGGCCGAGGTGATCAGCCGGACCTGGCAGACCGCCCACAAGATGAAGGCCCAGCGGGGCCCGCTCGAGGCCGACGAGGGCACCGACGCCGACAACGCCCGCATCGAGCGCTACGTCGCCAAGTACACGATCAACCCGGCGATCACGGCGGGGATCGACGACTACGTCGGCTCGCTCGAGCCCGGCAAGCTGGCCGACATCGCGCTGTGGGATCCCGGCTTCTTCGGCGTCAAGCCGAAGGCGGTGATCAAGGGCGGGTTCCCGGTCTGGTCCCAGATGGGCGAGGCAAACGGCTCGCTGATGACCTGCGAACCGATTATCGGTCGCGAGCGAGCCGGCGCCCAGGGGCGGGCGAAACACGGCCTTTCGATCAGCTTCGTCAGCGAGGCGGCCTCCGAGAACGGGGTCGGCGACGCCTACGACCTGAAGACGCCCGTCCGTCCCGTCAGCGGCACGCGCTCCGTCCGAAAATCGGATATGCTGCACAACGACCACTGCCCCGACGAGATCGAGATCGACGCCCAGACCTTCGAGGTCGAAGTGGATGGCGAACACGTCACCTGCGAGCCGGCCGACGAGATCCCGCTCGCACAGCGATACTTGCTCTGAACCCATGCTCGAACGCGATACGACGCCGACGACCCGCGCCGAACCGACTCGAG
>NZ_JBLRWX010000028.1:0-36048 GCF_047921035.1 Natronococcus sp. | reverse complement strand
ACGTCAAACACCGCGAGGAGTGGCGCCCGTTCGCCCCCTCGATGCTCGAGTCCGCGGCCGAGGAGTACCTGATCGACGGCCAGCCCGCCCCCTTCATGATCGACACCTTCGACGTCCGCCCGGAGAAGGTCGACGACCTCGAGGCCGTGCTCCACCCCGCCGACGACTCGACGCGACCCCAGACCGTCCGCGAGGACCAGCACCCCCGCTACCACCGGCTGATCTCGGAGTTCGAGTCCATTACGGGCGTTCCGGTCGTCCTCAATACGTCGTTCAACGACCACGCCGAACCGATCGTCAACACGCCCACCGAGGCGCTCAAGGACTTCTACGGGATGGGCCTGGACGTGCTCGTCCTCGAGGACTGCGTCGTCGAGAAGGCGGCGGGGAAGACCGGCGAGGGCGCGCTCGAGGGCGACGTCGTGGCCGGGCCGACGGACGAGTAGCCTCCCACTCCGCAGGGCGCTTCGACAACAGTCTCCCCTCTCGAACCCGCTCGAGGTTCGCCGACCGCAGCACCTATTGGCGCCGTCGTGCTGTGACGGCACACGATGCACGTCGCAGTTATCGGCGCGAACGGCGGAATCGGCCGCGAGCTACTGCCCCGCCTCGCGGACGCGGGCCACGACCCGATCGGCGTCGTGCGAGACGAGGCGCAGTTCGACGAGATCCGTGAGCGCGGCGGCGAGCCACGACTGGGTGATCTCGAGAACGAGTTCGAGTCGGCCCTCGAGAACGCTGACGCCGTCGTCTTCACGGCGGGTTCGGGCGGGGACACCGACTGGGGGAAGACGCTGCTGATCGATCTCTGGGGTGCGCGACGAACCATCGACGCCTGCCTCGAGCGCGGGATCGACCGGTTCGTGATGATCAGCGCCTACCGGGCCAGCGAGCCGCTTGGCGATCCCGAGGCGATGCGTCCGTACTGGGTCGCCAAGCGCTGCGCCGACGACTTCCTCGAGGCGTCCGCGCTCGACGCGACGATCCTCCGGCCGACGGCGCTGACCGACGACGAGGGGACGGGCCGCGTCTCGGCGAGCTTCGAGTACGACGGCGAGGGCGGCGCGGACATCCCCCGCGCCGACGTCGCGCAGGCGGTCGTCGCCGCGCTCGAGACCGACGAGACGATCGGCGAGACGATCAGGCTCTTCGGCGGCGACACGGCCGTCGAGGACGCGGTGCGTCCCGAGCGCTGATCGTACGGACGGGTGGTTTCGGCTCCGCGGCCGACTCGCGTCGACGAGGTTCGACGGCGAAACCGGTCTGCAATACTACCAGCATCGGTACCGTGATAGGGCGCCCCTTCCCAGGAGTCGGTATGGACGTCACTATCACTCCCTCTCGAGTAGGGGGACAGGCTCGAGCGCCCCCATCGAAGAGCTACACCCACCGCGCGATCCTCGCCGCGGGCTACGCCTCGCAGACGACGGTCAGAGACGCCCTCTGGAGCGCCGACACGAAGGCCACGGCCCGTGCGGTCTCGCTGTTCGGCGGGAGCGTCGACCGCGACACGGACGCACTCGAGGTCGAGGGGTTCGACGGCCAACCGGGCGTCCCCGACGACGTCATCGACTGCGAGAACAGCGGGACGACGATGCGGCTGGTGACCGCGGCGGCGGCGCTGGCCGACGGAACGAGCGTCCTCACGGGCGACGAGTCGCTCCGGAGCCGGCCGCAGGGACCGCTGCTCGAGGCCATCGCCGACCTCGGAGGCGAGGCCTACAGCACCCGCGGCAACGGCCAGGCACCGCTGGTCGTCACGGGACCGATCTCGGGCACCGAGGTCTCGATCCCGGGCGACGTCTCGTCGCAGTATATCACGGCCCTGCTGATGGCCGGCGCGGTCACCGAGGACGGACTCGAGATCGACCTCGAGACGGAACTCAAGTCGGCGCCGTACGTCGACATCACGCTCGAGGTGCTCGACGACTTCGGAATCGAGGCCCGCAAAACCGACTCCGGGTTCGCCGTCGACGGCGGCCAGCGCTACGATCCGGCGGACGGCGAGTACCGCGTCCCCGGCGACTTCTCCTCGATCTCCTACCTGCTCGCGGCGGGCGCCATCGCTGGCGACGACGGGGTCCGTATCGAGGGTGCCCAGCCCAGCGCCCAGGGCGACAAGGCGATCGTCGAGATCGTCTCGGCGATGGGTGCCGACGTCGACTGGAACCGCGAGGCGGGGACGATCGACGTCTCGGCGACCGACCTCGAGGGGATCGAGGTTTCCGTCGAGGACACGCCCGATCTGCTGCCGACGATCGCGACCCTGGGGGCGGTCGCCGACGGCGACACCCGGATCACGAACGCCGAGCACGTCCGCTACAAGGAGACCGATCGGGTGAGCGCGATGGCCGAGGAGCTGGGGAAGATGGGCGTCGAGACGACCGAGGAGCAGGATTCGCTGACGGTCCACGGGAGCGAGTCGACCCTCGAGGGCGCCGCGGTCGACGGCCGGGGCGACCACCGGATCGTGATGGCGCTGGCGCTGGCGGGACTGGTCGCCGACGGCGAGACGACGATCGCGGGCGCCGAGCACGTCGACGTCTCGTTCCCGACCTTCTTCGCGACCCTCGAGGAGCTGGGCGCGACCCTCGAGCGCGAGGACTGACGGGAGCGACACTCGAGCCCGAAACGCGGGCGATCCGAACAGTCCTCAGAACGTGTAGGCCATCAACACCTCGTCGACGAACTCGTCGTCGATCGTGTAGTGGTTCCGGCGGATGCCCTCGGTGTTCCAGCCGTGGTCCTCGAGGAAGGCAAGCGCCTCGTCGTTGGTCGCCGGAACGCTGTTGTACACCTTCCGGTAGCCGTTGGCCTCGGCCCAGTCGACCCCGCGGGTGAGTAAGGCGTCGCCGACGCCGCGTCTGCGGTGGTCGGGGCGGACGCCGACGGTGAGCTGGGCCGTCTCGCGGAGCTTCTCGACCTGCGGGAGGTCGAGGTGGACCCAGCCCGCGATCTCGTCGTCGATCGTGGCGACGAAGAACACGCGGGACTCGACGGTGTTGTGGCGGGTCACGGCGTCCTCGTACAGCAGCTGTTCGGCGACGCTTTCCGCGACGACGTAGGACTCCTTCGAGGTCACGTCGCGGATCGCGTCGACGAGCCCGTCGAAGTCCCGATTCTGCCCGGGGCGGATGAGGTAGATCCCGTCGTCGGTCTCGAACTCCTCGACCGAGCCGACGTCGAGCGCGAGCCGGACCGTCCCGCCGTCCTCCTCGAGGTAGCCCTTGGTTTCCAGCGCCTCGAGCTCCGTCCGGAACCGTTCGGGCGGCAGCGACGTCATCTCCCGGATTCGGTGTCGCGCCGCCGTCCCGTGGCGCTCGACGTACTGGTAGATCGTCCTGCTCGCCTCGCTCTCGAACGTCGGCCGCTCGGGTGCGCGCATAGGAGAGGTCATCGGGTGGCGCGAGTATAGTCCTTGTCATTGGATACCACACGTTCCGGGCCGTCCGCGCCGGTGGTACTATCCCGCACGGGACCGTCGGGACCGGTATGCGCGCGTCCCTCGAGTCGCGGCTCCGCGAGCGCCTGAGCGAGGACGACGTTCTCTTTCCGGACTACGACGGCTACTGCGTCGCGAACGTGCCGGAGACGGCGCTGTCGCTGCTCGGGGATGGTTTCGAGCGACGGCTGCCGGACGACGCGCTCGAAGGAGTCGACGCCGACGTCGACAACGTCGTCGTCTTCCTGCTGGACGGGTTCGGCTACGAGCACTGGAAGCGCCACCGAGGGGTCCATCCGCTGCTCGAGCGCTTCTCGGCGGCCGGTACCGTGGCGCCGCTGACGACGATCTACCCCTCCGAGACGGCCGCCGCGCTGACGACGATCAACACGACCGCCCCGCCGGTCGAACACGGACTGCTCGGCTGGTTCCAGTACCTCGAGTCCGCCGGTGAGATCGTCGAGACCCTGCCGTTCCGGACCCTCGAGGGCGACCCGCTGGCGGACGTCTCGCCGTCGTCGTCGGCGGCGGAGCTGTTCGAGGCCGACTCCGTCTACGAACGTGCCGAGCGGGCCGGGATCGATACGTACGCGCTCCAGCCCGTCGAGTTCGTCGACTCGGGATACACCCAGGCGACGACCGCCGGCGCCACCCGGGTCGGCTACGACTCCGCGACCGACCTCGCGCTGTCGATCCGCCGCGCCCTCGAGGAGTCCTCGACACCGGCGTACGTCTACGCCTACGAGCCGACGATCGACGCCGTCTCCCACGCCGAGGGGACCGGCACCGAGCGCTACCGGCAAAACCTCGAGGCGATCCTCGAGCGCTTGCAGTACGAACTGGTCGAACGGCTCGACCCCGCCCTCGCCGAGCGCACGCTGCTGGTGGTGACGGCCGACCACGGGATCGTCGACACCGCACCCGACGAGAACGTCGTCATGACCGACTGGGAGGCGTGGCCGGCACTGCGGGAGACGTTCCGCCGCGACGGGGCGGGCGAGCCCCGGCTGCCGACCGGGAGTCCGCGAAACGTTCACTTCCACGTGCGGCCGGACCGCCTCGAGGAGGCTCGCCGGATCGTCGACTCGACCCTCGACGGCCGGACGTTCACCCGCGAGGAAGCGCTCGAGCGCGGGCTGTTCGGCCCCGGCGAGCCGTCGGCGCTGTTCGATCGGCGCTGTGGCGATCTGCTCGCCGTCCACCGGAACCGCGGGCTGTGGTGGGCGGAGATGGAGTCGATCGGGATGCACGGCGGGCTCACGGATCAGGAGATGCTGGTACCCCTGGCCGCCGCGCGTCTGAGTGCGCTGTGAGCGGACTGGTACGGGGGGAAGACATATACGATTCCTATCCCGTACACCGTGTATGAGTCTCCCTGGCACGACAGACGTCCCGCCGGCCCTGGGAAACTTCCTGTATCTCGTCGGGGCGTTCCTTCTCACCGGGATCGCGACGCTGGTGATCGTCGGGCTCACCGGCCTCGAGGGAGTTGCCGCCTACGCGGTCGCGATCGCCGCGTTCGTCGCCGTCTTCGTCGGCCTGCTCACCGCGTACGATCGCTACTACCTCGTCGAGTGACCGGGCGCAATCGTCGGCCCGGCTACAGCGGCGTCCGCTCGACCGGCTCGGCCTCGATGACGCCGATCGCGTAGCTCGCGACGTCCTCCTCGAGTGTCATCATGCCGAACGCCCACTCCTCCTCGTCGGCCAGCTCCGAGGTACTCGTCGTGGCGTCGTCGATCCGCTCGCCGTCCGCATCGTAGAAGACGACGCCCACCCGGACGGACCGGACGTCCTCGCCCGCCTCGTTGACGACGACTCCCTCGACCGTGGCCGAGAGGTCGTCCTCGACGAGTTCGTGCTCCTCGATCACGAGTCCCTCTATCGGCGGTCCGTCTTCGATGCGCTCCTCGAGGTCGTCCGTCTCGTCCGTGTCGTCCCCGTTCTCGTCGGCATCCTCGTCCTCGTCACCGTCGTCGCCGTTTTCGTCGTCGCCGTTCGCATCGTCGTCGCCGTTTTCGTCGTTTGTCCCGGTCTCTTCTCCGTCGTCGGCCCCGGCTTCGGTACCGTCATCGGTCTCGTCCGCGACGTCGTCGTCGGGTTCGTCCCCGTCCTCGGACGCGCATCCGGCGAGGAGCGTCGAGACTGTAAGGCTCGTTCCAAGTAGCACCGTTCGTCTGTGCATGCGAGAGCGTATCCCGCTCGTCGAATTGAGTATACGCCGCCTATCCCTCGAGGAGGGATCGGTCGCAGTCGTGCGGGTCGTCGTACGCCGTGCCTATCCCGCTCGGGGAAGGTACGTTGGCCGGTCGACCCGATTCCTCGAGGGCGCCGAACCCGTCCCGTTCGAGTCGACCCGTTCGGCCGGATATCGAGCGCGGTAGACGGTCCCTTCTCGCGGTGGGCTGTCGTTCGGGGTCGGAAACGCCACCGTAACTTCGATTCGGCCCCGCGCTCCCGGATATTGCACCGATCCTGCACTCATAAGTGTCCGCGTCCCCGAGGGGGTGGCAATGAACGGCAACCGCTTCGGTCGCCTCTTTCAGGTGACCACGTTCGGCGAGAGCCACGGCGAGGCGATGGGCTGTACCGTCTCGGGCTGTCCCGCCGGCCTCGAGCTCTCGGAGGAGGATATTCAGGCAGACCTCGATCGGCGCAAGCCGGGCCAGTCGATGATCACGACCTCTCGGGGCGAGCCCGACGACGTCTCGATCAAGTCGGGCATCCAGGACGGCTACACGACGGGGACGCCGATCGGGATGGTGATCCAGAACAAGGACGCCCGCTCGGGGAAGTACGAACCCTTCATCACCGCGCCTCGCCCCTCGCACGGCGACTTCACCTACTCGGCGAAGTTCGGCACGCGCAACTGGGGCGGCGGCGGTCGCTCCTCGGCCCGCGAGACGGTCAACTGGGTCGCCGCGGGCGCCATCGCGAAGAAACTCCTCGAGCGCGAGGGGATCGAGCTCAAGGCCCACGTCAACCAGATCGGCGACGTCGAGGCGCCCGAGGTGAGCTTCGAGGAGATCAAAGCGCACTCGGAGGAGAACGACGTTCGCTGCGCCCACCCCGAGACCGCCGAGAAGATGCAGGCGCTGATCGAGGAGTACCAGGACGAGGGCGACTCGATCGGCGGCTCGGTCTACTTCGAGGCCCAGGGGGTCCCGGTCGGCCTCGGCGCGCCCCGCTTCGACTCCCTCTCTGCGCGGCTCGGACAGGCGATGATGGCGGTGCCGGCGACGACGGCCTTCGAGTTCGGCCTCGGTACCGAAGCCGCCGAGTGGACGGGGAAGGATCGCAACGACGACTGGGAGTTCGACTCCGAGGGTAATCCGACGCCCGTCGAGAACGACCACGGCGGGATCCAGGGCGGCATCTCGAGCGGCGAGCCGATCTACGGCGAGGTGACGCTCCACGCCCCGACCTCGATCCCCAAGAGCCAGCAGACCGCCGACTGGGAGACGGGCGAACTCAAGGAGGAGCAGGTCATCGGCCGCCACGACCCCGTCCTGCCGCCCCGCGGTGTGCCCGTCGTCGAGGCGATGCTCGCGCTGACGCTCGTGGACTTCATGCTGCTCTCCGGTCGCCTGAACCCGGACCGCGTCGACGACCAGCCGGGCGAGTACGACACGGAGTACCACCCGAGCAGTCCGCGCAACGAGTAGCTCGAGAACTCCCCGCCGGTCGGCGGTCGACCGCTGCCGCGAGGCACACTCGCTTTCACCGATCTTTGCAGACCGCTTTCCAGCAGTGTCACCGACCCGAACATCCGCGTTGTACCTTGTCGTGGTAGGCGCTAGCACTTATTGTGGTTGTCGTATTATCCTCACACGCCATGGGAGGTTTTGACATAGAAACCGAGGAGGGACGACGAGAGGCGTTGCGCCGAATGCTGACGATCCGGGCGTTCGACACGGAGGCAGGCGATCGCTTCGCTGACGGCGAGATACCCGGCTTCGTCCACCTCTACATCGGCGAGGAGGCAGTCGGCGTCGGTACCTGCGCCTCGCTCGAGGACGACGACTACATCGCCAGTACGCACCGGGGCCACGGCCACTGCATCGCGAAGGGGCTGGATCCGAAGTACATGATGGCGGAGCTGTACGGCAAGGCCGAGGGCTACTGCAACGGCAAGGGCGGCTCGATGCACATCGCCGACGTCGACGCGGGGATGCTCGGCGCCAACGGCATCGTCGGCGCCGGCCCGCCGCTCGCGACCGGCGCGGCGCTGTCGATCGACTACCAGGATCGCGACCAGGTCGCGGTCGGCTTCCTCGGCGACGGCGCCGTCGCCCAGGGGCAGGTCCACGAGGCGATGAACCTCGCGGCGACGTGGGACCTGCCGGCGATCTTCGTGATCGAGAACAACCACTACGGCGAGGGGACGCCCGTCGAGAAGCAACACAACGTCGACAACCTGAGCGACACTGCCCAGGCCCACGACATCCCCGGGCTGACCGTCGACGGGATGGATATCACCGCCGTCTCGGAGGCCGTTGGCGAGGCGCGAGCGCGCGCCAGGGCCGGCGACGGGCCGACGCTGATCGAGGCCGAGACCTACCGTTACCGGGGCCACTACGAGGGCGATGAGGAGCCCTACCGCGACGACGACGAACTCGAGCGCTGGAAGGCCCGCGACCCGATCGACTCCTTCAAGGAGCGGCTGATCGATCGGGACGAACTCACCGCCGAGGAGTTCGACGACCTCGAAGGCGAGATCGAAGCCGAGATCGATGCGGCGGTCGAGTACGCCCAGAGCGCGGAGCTACCGGCGCCCCACGAGGCCTACGACGACATGTTCGCCGAGACGCCGCCGGAGATCGAGCGGTTTGCAACTGCTGCGCGGACCAGCACCGATGGAGGTGAGCGACGATGACCGCCCAGGCCGAGCGCGAACTCGAGACCGAGACCGAGACGATGACGGTCCGCGAGGCCGTCCGCCAGGCGCTACGCGAGGAGCTCGAGCGCGACGAGGACGTCTACCTCATGGGCGAGGACGTCGGGCTCTTCGGCGGCGTCCTCGAGGTAACGAGCGGTCTGTTCGACGAGTTCGGCGGCGAGCGCGTACGGGACACGCCGATCAGCGAGGCCGGGTTCATGGGCGCGGCGACGGGTGCGGCCGCGACGGGCACCCGTCCCGTCGTCGAGCTCATGTTCTCCGACTTCGCGGGCGTCTCGATGGAGCAGATCATGAACCAGATGGCGAAGATGCGCTACATGTTCGGCGGGAAAGCCGAGATGCCGGTCACCGTTCGGACGACCGAGGGCGGCGGCATGGGCGCGGCGAGCCAGCACTCGGGGACGATCCACACCTGGATCGCTCATTTCCCCGGGCTCAAAGCCGTCGCCCCCGGCACCGCCGCGAGCGCCAAAGGGCTGACGAAGGCCGCGATCCGCTCCGACGACCCCGTCTTCGTCTTCGAGAACAAGATGATCTACGAACAGCAGGGTGCGGTGCCGACCGACGAGGACTTTACCGTTCCCCTCGGCGAGGCCGCGATCGAGCGCGAGGGCGACGACGTCACCGTCGTCGCGACCCAGCGGCTCGTCGGCGAGTCGCTCCAGACCGCCGAGAGCCTGGCCGAGACCGGCGTCGAGGCCGAGGTGATCGACCCGCGGTCGCTGTACCCCCTCGATACGGAGACCATCGTCGAGAGCGTCCGGAAGACCGGCCGGCTCGTCGTCGCCGACGAGAGCCCGCTGTCCTACGGCACCCACGCCGAGATCGTCGCCCGCGTCCAGGAGGAGGCGTTCTTCAGCCTCGACGCGCCGATCCAGCGGGTCGGCACGCCCGACACGCACATGCCGTTTAGCACGCCCCTCGAGCAGGAGGTCCTGCCCGACGGCGACGACGTCCGCGAGGCGGTCGAGCGGGTGACGTAGTGACCCGCGTCGGACTGATCGTCAACCCCGCGGCCGGACGCGACATCCGGCGGCTCACCGGCGGCGCCAGCGTCGTCGACGACTACGCGAAACGGCGGGTCGCCGACTGCGTCCTCGAGGGGCTAACCGCCGTCCCCGACCCCCCGAGCGTTCGCGTCATGCCCGATCGATCCGGGATCGCCGACCACGTCCTCGCGGAGGCGCCCGACGAACTCGAGGCCGAAGCCCTCGATATCCCCCTCGAGCGGTCGGCGGCGGATACGCGCCGGGCGGCCGCACAGTTTCGCGCGGACGGCGTCGACGCCGTCGTCGTCCTCGGCGGGGACGGGACGACCCGCGACGTCGCCGGCGAGATCGGGTCGGTTCCGGTCGTCTCGGTCTCGACGGGAACGAACAACGTCGTCCCCTCGGCCGTCGACGGCACCGTCGCAGGCGTCGCCGCGGCGCTGGTCGCGACGGGCACCGTCCCGGCCGCCGACGTCGTCGAGCGACACGGACGGATCGAGGCCCGCGCCGAGACCCCGAACGGAGAGAAGCGACTCGCCGCGCTCGCGGCGGCCGAGGTCTCCTCCAGGTCGTTCATCGGTTCGCGGGCGCTGCTCGATCCCGACGACTTCGTCGGGGGCGTCGTCTCGCGGGCCCACCCGGGCGACATCGGCCTCCCCGCGGTCGCCGGGGCGCTCGAGCCCGTCGCGCCCGACGAACCGGGTGGCGTCGCCCTGCGGCTGACCGATCCCGAGGACGCCCCGCACACCGCTCGGGCGGCGCTGGCACCCGGCGTGGTGGCGACCGTCGGGATCGAGTCGGTCGAACGGATCAACCCGGACGACCCGGTTCGGTTCGAGGTTCCGGACGGCGTCGTCGGCGCCGACGGCGAGCGCGAGCTCGAGCTCACCGACGCGACCGTCGAGTTCCGGGTCCGGGCCGACGGGCCGCGGCTCGTCGACGTCGACGCGACGCTTTCGGCCGGAAGCGAGGCCGGCGCGTTCGCGCTCGAGGCGGCCGATCGCACGCCCGCGCCCGAGGACTGAAAGGGCGACTGATCTCGCGCCCAAAACGCTATTTTGTCGGCCGTCGACGCCCCTATATGGGTAGTGAAGGCATACCACAGACCGACGTCGAGCTCCCCGAACTTTCACAGGTCGCGTTCGTCGTCGAGGACATCGAGGACGGGATGGATCGTTTCGGCGGGCTGCTCGGGATCGGCCCCTGGGAGATCCACCGGTTCGAACCGCCCGCGCTGACCGATCGCACCTTCCGGGGCGAGGACGGCGAGTTCTCGATGGTGCTCGCCCTGACACAGCTCGGCGACACCATGATCGAGCTGATCGAACCGCTCGAGGGGCCCAGTATCTACACGGAACACCTCGAGGAGCACGGCGAGGGGCTCCACCACGTCGCCTGTTTCGCGTTCGAGGACCCCCACGCGGTCGTCGAGGCGTTCGAGGACGCGGGGATGCCGGTGCTCCAGAGCGGAAACTACGACGGCGTCGAGTTCTGGTACTTCGACACCGCGGACGAGCTCAACGGGGCGATCTTCGAGACCGCGGCGAACGTCGATTCGATCCCCGAGCCCGACGCGACGTACCCCGACTGAGCGGGCCGCGCCGCGGCGGCACCTCAGAGCCGCTCCCAGGAGAGCTCGAGCGACAGGTCCTCGCGGAGCAGCTGCGAGACGTGACAGCCCCGCTCGCCGAGGTCGACGATCCGCTCGAGGGTCTCGTCGTCGGCGTCGCTCTCGAGGCGAACCGTCGCGGCGATCCGTTCGACCGAACCGTGTTCGGGCTCGGCGTCGGTCGTGACGTCGATCTCGCCGACGGCGGCGTCGCGCTTCTCGGCCTGGAACCGAATCGAAAGCGAGAGGCAGGCGGCCAGTCCGCCGAGGAAGACGTCGACGGGCGTCGGTCCCGTCTCCGAGCCGCCGGCATCCGCGGGCTCGTCGTAGCGCCACTCGAAGGAGCCGGCCTCGATCCGGCCGGCCATCGCCTCGGCGTTCGAGGCGGAGACGGTTCGGTTGGGCATCTCCGTTTCGGCCCTGCCGGCTCCCTCGCCGACCTCGTCCGGCAGCAGCGCCCACGGCTCCTCGACGCGCTCGACCAGTGTCTCGAGGAATCTGGCGGCGTCGGCGCCGTCGACGACCCGGTGGTCGAAGGAGAGGTCGAACGGCAGGTGACGGCGCCACTCGATCCCGTCGTCGGGACCCCGCGTCGGTCGCTCGGCGACGGCGTCGACCCCGAGGATTGCGACCTGTGGCGGGTTGATGACCGGGTCGAACGACTCGACCCCCAGCACGCCGAGGTTCGTCACCGTGAACGTTCCGCCCCGCAGGTCGTCCATCGTGTACTCGCCCTCGAGGGCGGCCCCGACGAGGTCGCGGCGCTCGCGCGCGACCGCCTCGAGCGATTTCTCGTCGACGTTCCGGAGCACGGGAGCGATGAGTCCCTGCTCGATGTCGACGGCGACCCCGAGGTTGTGCTCGTTCCAGAGGCGGTGAGTGTCGTCCTCGAAGGTCGCGTTGAACGCGGGGTGGTCCTCGAGGGCCGCCGAGACCGCGAGCAGGAGCACGTCCTGGACGGAGACGTCGGCCTCGAGGGCCGTATCGGCGGCGTCGACGGCGTCGAACAGCGCCTCGGCGTCGGCCTCGCGGTGGGTCGTGACGTGGACGGCCTCACGGTAGCTCTCGCCGAGCCGCGAGGCGATGGTCCGGCGCATCCCATCGAATGGACGCTCCTCGCGAAGCGTCCGTCCGGCGTCGTCGACCGACTCGGCTGCGCGCTCGACGTCGTCCTCGGTGACCGACCCCTGGTAGCCCGTGCCCTCGACGGTCGCGAGGTCGACGCCCAGCTCCTCGGCGCGCTTGCGGGCTCGCGGGGAGGCCTGAACCTCCGTTTCCGCACCCTCGTCGGCGTCGGCAGCCCGTTCGACGTCATCTTCGGTGATCGCGCCCTGATATCCCGTTCCCTCGACTCCCTCGAGTGTTACACCGAGCTCCTCGGCTCGTTTTCGTGCGCGAGGAGAGACTTTCCCCGCGTCGGCGGCCGACCCCGATCCCGTCGCCGAGGCGGCGCCGTCGGTCGCGGCTTCGGCGCTCGAGCTCTCGGTCGGGGCCGGCTCGGTCGCCGGTTCGCCGCCCCCGTCGACCTCCTCGAGCTCCGCCTCGACCTCCGCCTCGAGATCGTCGATATCCGCGCCTGCGGGAGCGACGATCCCGATCGGCGTTCCCGGGGGGACCGTCTCGCCGGGCTCGAGGTACGTTCGCCGGAGAACACCGTGTTCCCGGGCCTCGATTTCCCCGATACTTTTCTCGGATTCGACCTCGGCGACCAGTTCGCCCTCCTCGAGCGTTTCCCCTTCGTCGACTTCCCACCCCAGGAGTTCTCCGCGCTCCATCTCCAGACCGAGTTTCGGCATCTTGATAACATACCCCATGCACACTCCTCTAACGACGAGCGAATAAAGCATACCGGTCGTGGAAACCTCTCGGAAAACCAGCCACGACCGCTCGAGCGCCGGCTACCGAATTGTCCGCTATCGGTCGGCGTCCCTACTGCTAACCGCGCGAGACTCTCGCCCTAAATTGGATGGTTGTACATTCTTCACGATAGATGCATGGCAATCTATAGCAAAGGCTTTAGGCACGGTGAGACCAAAATCTGGATACGGCTGGCCACCTGGCCACTGATCTCAATGAGCGATGACGAACTCATCTGGCGAGTCTCAGGCGGTTCCGGAGACGGGATCGACTCGACGAGCCAGAACTTCGCGAAGGCGCTGATGCGCTCGGGGCTCGACGTGTTCACACACCGCCACTATCCGTCGCGGATCCGCGGCGGCCACACCTACGTCGAGATTCGGGCCGCAGCCGACGAGGTACAGTCACGGGGCGACGGCTACAACTTCCTCCTCGCGCTGGGGGACTCCTTCGCCCGGAACCCACAGGAGGAGGCCTACTACGGCAACGAGGAGATCAAACCCCTCTCGGAGAACCTGGACGAACTCCGCGAGGGCGGCGTCATCGTCTACGACGAGGGGCTGCTCAGCGAGGACGATGTCGCCGACCTCGACCTGGAGGAGCGCGCCGAGGAGAACGACTGGCACGTCTACCCGGTCGACCTCCGTGGCCTCGCCAAGGAACACGGCCGCGAGGTCATGCGCAACACCGCCGGCGTCGGTATCACGGCGGGACTGCTCGACATGGAACTCGAGCACATCGAGGACCTGATGTCCGACGCGATGGGCGGAGACATCCTCGAGGCGAACCTCGAGATCCTCCACGAGGCCTACGAGATGGTCGACGAGGAGTTCGAGACGACCCACGACCTCCGCGTCCCGACGGGCGAACACGACACCGAGCAGGCGCTGCTGTCGGGCTCGAACGCGATCGCCTACGGCGCCATCGACGGCGGCTGTCGCTTCATCGCGGGCTACCCGATGACGCCGTGGACCGACGTGTTCACCATCCTCAGCCAGAACTTCCCCGACATCGGGGGGGTCTCCGAGCAGGTCGAGGACGAGATCGCCGCGGCGGCACTCGCCGTCGGCGCGAGCCACGCCGGCGCGAAGGCCATGTCCGGTTCCTCCGGCGGTGGCTTCGCGCTGATGAGCGAACCGCTCGGTCTCGCCGAGATGACCGAGACGCCGCTCGTGCTCGTCGAGTCGATGCGCGCCGGTCCCTCGACCGGGATGCCGACGAAACCCGAACAGGGCGACCTCGAGTTCGTCCTCTACACGAGTCAGGGCGACTCCTCGCGGGTCGTCTTCGCGCCCGGCACCATCGAGGAGGCCTACGAGCAGACGCGACTGGCCTTCCACATCGCCTGGGAGTACCAGATCCCGACGATCATCATCTACGATCAGAAGCTCTCCGGCGAGAACAAGAACGTCGACGTCGAGTTCTTCGACCGCGAGCCCGAGCCGGGGCTGGGCACGACGCTCACCGAGGAGGAGCTCAAGGAGGCCGCACACGACAACTCCGGCAAGTTCGAGCGCTTCGGCTACGACGACAACGAGAACAACGTCAGCAAGCGCTCGCTGCCCGGCCAGAAGGGTGGGCGCTACCTCGCGACCGGTAACGAGCACTCGCCCGTCGGGCACATCAGCGAGGATCCGGACAACCGGGTCTACCAGATGACCCGCCGCATCGAGAAGCTCGACTCCATCCGCGAGGAACTCGACGAGGAACACGACTCCAACCAGACGTACTTCGGCGACGACGACGCCGAGTACGGTATCATCACCTGGGGCTCGAGCCAGGGCGCCGTCGTCGAGGCCGTCGAACGGCTGAACGACAGCGGCCACTCGGTGAAAGGTATCAGCGTCTCCGACATGATGCCGTTCGCCGAGGCCGAAGTGACGGAGTTCCTCGAGAGCGTCGACGAGGCGATGGTCGTCGAGATGAACGCCACCGCCCAGTTCCGCGGCCTGATCCAGAAGGAACTCGGCCGCTTCGGCGACAAGATGACGAGCCTGCTGAAGTACAACGGCAACCCGTTCGAACCGGCGGAGATCGTCGAGGGCTACGAGGTCAACGTCGCCGACGAGGACCGCGAACCGTCCGCACAGGTACGAATCGAACCCGCTGCAGGTGACTGATCCATGAGTGCATTCAACGCAATCGGTGAGGAACGAGAGATCGACCGGGACGAGTACACGCCCGGCGTCGAACCGCAGCCGACCTGGTGTCCGGGCTGTGGCGACTTCGGCGTACTGAAGTCGCTGAAACAGGCGCTCCCGGAGGTCGGCAAGACCCCCGAGGAGGTCCTGACGGTCACCGGGATCGGCTGTTCGGGCAAGCTGAACAGCTACCTCGACACGTACGGCTTCCACACGATCCACGGCCGCTCGCTGCCCGTGGCCCGTGCGGCGAAGCTGGCGAACCCCGAACTCGAGGTCATCGCCGCCGGCGGCGACGGCGACGGCTACGGGATCGGCGGCAACCACTTCATCCACACGGCCCGGGAGAACCACGATATGACCTACATCGTGTTCAACAACGAAATCTTCGGGCTGACGAAGGGCCAGACCTCGCCCACCAGTCCGAAGGGCCACAAGTCCAAGACCCAGCCGTCCGGCAGCGCGAAGTCGCCGCTTCGCCCGCTATCGATGTCGCTGAACGCCGGTGCGACCTACGTCGCTCGCACCGCCGCGGTCAACCCCAACCAGGCAAAGGAGATCATCAAGGAAGCGATCGAGCACGACGGCTTCGCTCACGTCGACTTCCTGACCCAGTGTCCGACCTGGAACAAGGACGCCCGGCAGTACGTCCCCTACATCGACGTCCAGGAGTCCGACGACTACGAGTTCGACGTCAACGACCGCGAGGAGGCCGCCCGGATGATGCGCGAGACCGAGGACGTCCTCAACGAGGGCACCGTCCTCACCGGCCGGTACTACGTCGACGACGAGAGCCCCTCCTACACCGAGGAGAAAAAGGCCGTCGGCGAGATGCCCGACCAGCCGGTTGCCGAGCGCTACTTCGACGAGGACGCCGAGTGGGAGCGCAGCTACGACCTGCTCGAGCGCCACACGTAACGACGACCTCGAGCGATCTTTTTCGCGGTTGTGTCCGAGCCGACAGGATTACTACTCGGCGAGCTGACGGACCGGATCTGGATCCCGTTCGACGGTACCGGCTGTCGATGCTCGTCGTCGGCGGCGCCGCGAACGTCGCCGTCTACGCGACCGGAATCGACGGAACGAACGCGGAGACCGCCCGGAAAAACGGCGGGGTCGCCGCGCTCGGCGCGGCGCTGGCCGCGATCGGGACGGGGCTGTTCCTGCTCGGGACGTTCTGAGCGTCATCGTCTCGACTCGCTCATCCGGACTACTGCGCGTCGTTTCCGGAGCGACCGCGAGCCGTCCTGCGGTCGTTCCAAGAAATCGGCCAGCAGACCGTCTCACTCCACCGCGGCGTCGTCATCCGCGTCGTACCCCCATCCCTGTGCGAACCGCTTCGTGAGCGAACTCAGGACCAGCAGGGCGACGAGCAGGCCGCCGAACGCCGTCGAGGAGAACCCGTACAGCAGCTGGTGGACGCCGTAGGCGACGGTCACCAGCCCCATCAGCAGGGCCGTCGTCCCGGCTCGCCGCGAGACGTAGTCGGGATCGACGGCCTCGTCGTAGTGGACGTGGAGATCCGCCCGGCCCCCGAACGCGATCAGGGCGGCGGGCGCGAGGATGACGAGCCCGCAGCCGATCCAGAACAGGCCGAGCAGGACGTTCGCGTCGACCATCGGCGGGTGTCGGCGGAGCGAGCGAATAAAACCGGCGATCTCTCGGCCGTCGGCGCCGACCGAAAACGGACCTTCACTCACGGCAGCCGACGTTTTCGAATACAAAAGTTATTTTCCGTCCGGAGCAAAACTGTACCGTATGAGCACGCAAGCGACGGAAGACCGCATCCTCGCGGTTCTCGAGGAGGACGCGCAGGCGTCCTACGCCGAAATCGCCGACCGCGCGGACGTCTCGAAGCCGACGGTCCGCAAGTACATCAACCAGCTCGAGGAGGAAGGGGTTATCGTCGGCTACTCGGCCGACGTCGACCCGAAGAAGCTCTCGAGTCAGACGATCGCGCTGGTCGGACTCGACGTCGCCAGCGAGCGCTACGTCGAGGCGACGAAGGCGATCAAGGGACTCGAGGAGGTCGAGGCGCTGTACAGCTCCAGCGGCGACCACATGCTGATGGCCGAGGTGCGCGCCGAGGACGGCGACGCGCTCGGCGAGATCATCTCCGAGGAACTCCTCGAGATCGAGGGCGTCACGGCCGCCCATCCCTCGTTCCTCCAGGAGCGACTGAAGTAACGTCCGCCGTCCCCCGCCGGCTCCGTCGCTTCTCGTCGCCGTCCCTGCTACGCTTTCCCGTCTCACGCTCCCGTCGGATCCATACGCGCTCGGTCCGTAGCCGCCCCCGTGACCGAGACGATACTGCTCGACATGGACGGCGTCGTCCTCGAGGGACCGGGGACGCCGCAGTCGGTCTACGACCGCGCGGCCGACGCCGCGGCCGCCGAGCTGGACCTCGAGCCGACGGACCGACAGCGGCGCGAACTCCGGAGCCACGGCTACGAGACCGTCGCGTCGGCCTGTTCGGCCCTCGGCGCGGACCCTCGGGAGTTCTGGCGCCGGAAGGAGGCCGCGGCCTCCCGGCTCGCGGCCGAGCGGATCCGTTCCGGCGAGCGGGGGATCTACGGGGACGTCGCGGCCCTGGAGTCGCTCACCGAACGAGCGACGCTCGCGCTCGTCAGCAATAACCGCCACGAGACCGCCCGGTTCGTCGCCGACTTCCTTTCGGTGCCGTTCGCGGCTGCCAGGGGGCGGCAACCGACGCCCGAGGGGTTCCGTCGGCGCAAGCCCGATCCCCACCTCCTCCGGGAGACCCTCGAGGAGCTGGGGATCGAGGTCGGACTGTACGTCGGCGACCGCGAGACCGACGTCCTCGCCGCCCGGAACGTGGGGCTCGAGGCCGCCTACCTCAGACGACCGCACAACGCCGACGTCCCGCTTCCCGAGGGAGCAACGTACGAACTCGAGGGGCTCGAAGAGTTGGACGACGTCCTCGAAAGCGGCCGGTGACGGCCGGGGGCTTTTGACCGCGCCGTCCGTATCGCCGGTTATGCCCACGTACGAACGGCAGACGCGGATCGAGGCCCCCCTCGAGGAGGTCTGGCAGTTCTACTCGCGGGTGTCGGGGCTCGAGGCGGTGACGCCGGAGTGGATGGGACTGGCCGTCGAGTCCGTCGTCGGCCCCGACGGGGAGCCGGATCCGGGCGTCCTCGAGGCCGGCTCGGAGGTGACGCTGTCGACTCGCCCGTTCGACGTCGGACCGCGCCAGCGGTGGACGTCGGTGATCACCGAGCGCGAGCGAACCGACGGGACCGCCCACTTCCGCGACGAGATGACCGACGGCCCGTTCGAGCGCTGGGTACACACTCACGCGTTTTTCGGCGACGGCGACGAGACGATCCTGCGGGATCGCGTCGAGTACGAGCTGCCGTTCGGTCCGATCGGCAGGGCGGCGACGCCGTTCTCGAGGGTCGGCTTCGAGACCATGTTCCGTGCCCGCCACCGGCTGACGAAGGAGGCCCTCGAGTGAGCGACTCGACGGGCGAACCACGCCTGTTTTGATCGCGGCGTCGCTACCTCTCCGTATGAGTGGACACGATCGCCGATCGATCGCTCGACGACGGCTCCTGGGTGCGCTGGGCGCGAGTGCCTGTGTCGCCGTGGCGGGCTGTCTGGACGGTGACGACGGTGCGGACGATGGCGCCGGCGGGAACGGCGACGACGGCGACGGGACGGACGACGGCGAGCATCCGAACGCCCCTCACCTCGAGGAGCCCGGCGACGAACCCCTCGAGTTCGATCGGGATCAGAACTGCGTCGTCTGCTCGATGACGCCGACGGACTACCCCGACTGGCACAGCCAGCTCGCCCACGAGAGCGGCGAGCGGGCGATCTTCTGTTCGTCGGGCTGTATGACCGCCTACCTCGCCGACGTCCCGGTCGACTCGGAGATCGTCGGCGCCTGGACGGTCGACTACGAGACCGGCGAGCTGATCGACGCCCTCGAGGCCCACTTCGTGATCGTCACCGACGAGGACGGCGTCGACGACGAGGTGATGGGGCTCAATCCGCGGGCGTTCGCCGAGGAGGACGACGCCGTCGCCTACCTCGAGGAGTGGGACGCCGAGGAGCTCACGGAGGACGATATTATCGGCTTCGACGAGATCGACGCCGACGTCGCCTCGATCTACCGGGACGGTCGGTTCCCCGAGGAGTAGGTTCGGCGGGCGACACTCGCCGGTGCGATCGGCTACCGGAACTCGTTTGTTCCGCTCACGTATTGTGATACGACGTGAACGCCGCCGATCTCGAGGTCACGCCGCTGGCCGCCCTGGGATTCGCCGTCTTCGCCGCCAGCACGAGCGCCATCCTGGTTCGCTGGAGCGCCGCTCCCAGTTCGGTCGCGGCGCTCTACCGGGTGCTGTTCACGACAGCGATCGTCGCGCCGATCGCGCTGGTGTGGTACCGCGAGGAGTTCGCCCGCCTCTCCGGACGGGACCTCGCGTTCGCGGTCGTCGCCGGAATCGCGCTCGCGGTCCACTTCGCGGCCTGGTTCGAGAGCCTGAACCACACGAGCGTCGCCGCCAGCGTCACGCTCGTCCAGACCCAGCCGATCTTCGTCGCCCTCGGCGCGGCGCTGGTGCTGGGCGAGCGGGTCAACCGCGAGACGGTCGTCGGCATCGCCGTCGCCCTGCTCGGAGCGACCGCGATGTCGCTCGGCGACGCCGGCGAGGCGCCGGTTTCGGACGCGACGATGTACGGCAACGCCCTTGCGGTTCTGGGGGCGGTCACCGTCGCAGGCTACGTGCTCGCGGGGCGGTCGATCCGCCAGCGGGTCTCGCTGTTTCCCTACGTGACCGTCGTCTACACGGCCTGTACGCTCACGCTGTTCGTCCTCGTCGGCGCGCAGGGCCACGCCTACCTCGCCTACCCTCCCCGGGAGTGGCTGCTCTTTCTCGGGATGGCGATCGGGCCGGGGATCTTCGGACACACGATCGTCAACTGGGCGCTGAAACACCTCGAGTCGGTCGTCGTCAGCGTCACCTGGCTGGGCGAACCGGTCGGCTCGACCCTGCTGGCGCTCGTATTGCTCGCGGAGGTGCCCGACGCGATCACGGTCGCGGGCGGACTCGTCGTCCTCGGCGGTATCTACGTGACGACGATCGAGCGCGAACGCCGGCGCGCCTCGAGCGGCTCGTAGCTCACTCCGAGAGCGACTCGAGGTAGGCCCTGCCGTCGTCGGTGATTACGTAGACGCCGCCCGAGATCTGCCGGACGTGGCCGTCCGTCTGTAGCTCGTAACAGCGTTCGGTGATCGTCACGGGGTGGATCTCGAACTCGTCGGCCAACGTCGCCATCTCGGCCGGCCCCCGCTCGGCAAGCGTGGCTAACAGCGCTTGGTCCGAGCATCCTTGCATGTGTGTTAATGCCTTACACACTAATGAGGGATATAAGGATTTCGACGACCCGTCGGTCAGAGCCCGAGGATCGACCGCGCCTCCGCGGGGGTCGCGACGGGACGACCGAGTTCGTCGGCGACCCGGACGACCCGCTCGACCAGCTGGGCGTTGCTCTCGGCGAGTTCGCCCCGCCGGTAGTAGACGTTGTCCTCGAGGCCGACCCGGACGTGGCCCCCGAAGAGGATCCCCATCGTCGCGAACGGCAGCTGGTGGCGCCCGAAACCCAGCGTGTTGAACAGCGCGTCGTCGGGCAGGTTGGAGACGGCGTTCAGGAAGTTCCGCGGCGTCGGCGGGGTGAGCGTCCCCGGTCCGAAGATCAGCGTCGCGTAGACGGGATCGGCGAGATCGCGGCGCTCGAGCAGCCCCAGCACCTCGTTGGCGTGGCCGTCGTTGAACACCTCGAGTTCGGGTTTGATCCCGCGGTCGACCATCTCCTCGTGGAGGGCGTCGACCAGTCCGCGGGTGTTCTCGCTGGTGAGGTGGTCGTACCGGTTCAACGGACCCATGTCGAGCGAGGCCATCTCCGGCGGCGGGTCGGTTCGCAGGGGGAGGTGGCGCCGGTCGTCAGGGGCGCCGGTGCCACCCGTCGAGTGCTGGATAACGACGTCGTCGGCGTATCGTCGAACCGCGTCGTCGATCTCCTGGAACCGCTCGGTGGCGAAGCTGCGCTCGCCGTTGGGCCGTCGGGCGTGGAGGTGAACGACCGACGCGCCCGCCTCCTCGGCCGCCGCGGCGGCCCGACCGATCTCCTCGGGCGTCTCCGGGAGGTTCGGGTTCGCCTCCTTCCCGTGGACGCCCCCGGTCAGCGCCGCGGTGACGATCAGCGGCTCGCCGACCAGATAGTCGTCGTAGCTCATTCGTTCGTCGCCTCCGGATCGCCGACCCCGTCTCCACTGTCGGTTTCGTCGCGGGCCTGCTCGAGGTAGATCTCGCAGTGGCGGTCGTGTACGAGTTCGTAGCGGTCGTTGCAGACGTCGGCGCGCATCGGCTGGACGAACCGGCCGGCGACGGTACAGTACGCTCGCGGCTCGTCGAAGCGCCGGTCGTCGGTTCGGTCGCGGTACTCGAGGTACGGACAGGTCACGTCCGCCGGTACGTCCCGTTCGATGGTAACCGTTCTCATCGGACGGGGTTCGGGCGAGTCGCGGCAAACCGGACAGAAAGATAGAGAATGGCTAGCTAGGTTATCATCGCGGTCGTCGAAGGGAGAACCGGTGAGCCAACAATGGCGACCAGAGAAGAATCCAGAGTCAACGGCGTCGACGTCTCCGCCCTCGAGGGAGCGATGGAGGCGATCGACGACGACGCTGCCGTCGGGGCGTTCACCTTCCGAGCGGAAACCGAGTGGGAGGACGCGCTGAAGGCGACGACGATCATCGACGAGTTCGATCAGGCGGGAGAAACCGTCCATACACGGGAGTTTACGCTTCAGGGCGACGAGCCGGAGGAGATCCTGGGCGAGCGGACGGGACCCAACGCCGTCGAGTTGCTGCTCGGCGCGCTCGGGTCGTGTCTGACCGTCGGCTACGCGGCCAACGCCGCGGCCATGGGGATCGAACTCGAGGACCTTCGCTTCGAGATGGAGGGCGACGTGGACCTGCGGGGGTTCCTCGGCCTCGACGAGGACGTCCGCCCCGGTTACGAGTCGATCACCTGTACGACCCACATCGAGGCGGACGCGTCGGACGAGCGTCTCGAGGAGCTTCGCGAGCGCGTCGAGTCGACCTCGCCGCTGATGGACGCCATCACGAACGAGGTGCCGCTCGTGACGCGGCTCGAGATCGAGTGAGACGCCGTCCGTCCGGGACGGCTTTTTTGACGACTGCACTCCCGATAACGCCGGTGTCACCTCGTAACACCGCCGTGAGGGAAACGTCTCAAGGCTCGAGCGACTCCCACCGGTATGGCACCCGAGACGCCCGGCCTCCACCACGTGACTGCGATCGCGGGCGACCCGCAGCGAAACGCCGACTTCTACGTCGGAATCCTGGGACTGCGCCTCGTCAAGCGGACCGTCAACCACGACGATCCCGGAACCTACCACCTCTACTTCGGCGACGGGGAGGGGACGCCCGGGACGAATATCACGTTCTTCCCGTGGACCGACGAGGGCCGTCCCGGGCAGTTCGGCGCGGGCCAGACGAAGACGACCGCCTACCGGATCCCGCCGGAGTCGGTCGACTACTGGCGCGACCGCCTCGAGTCGCGGGACGTCGCAGTCGACGTCGAGGATCGGTTCGGCGAGACGGCCCTCCGGTTCGAGGATCCGGACGGGATCGAGATCGAACTGGTAGCTACCGAGGGAGCAACCGACGCGATACCGTGGGCCGACGGCTCGGTCCCGACCGACCACCAGCTGTGGGGCTTCCACGGCGTGACGCTCGCGGTTGACTCCGTCGACGCGACCGCAGCCGTACTGACCGACGTTCTGGGGTACGAACTCGAGGACGAATCGGACGGCCGACGGCGCTACCGGAGCGCAACCGGCGGTCCGGGGTCGATCGTCGACCTCGTCGAGACCGACGTCGGCCGCGGTCGGATGGGCGTCGGGACGGTCCACCACGTCGCCTTCACGGTCGCGGACGTCGAAGAACAGCAACGGTGGCGCGAGGCCTTCGCCGACCACGGGCTCTCGCCGACCGAGGTGATCGACCGTAAGTACTTCCGTTCGATCTACGTCCGCGAGCCCGGCGGCGTCCTCTTCGAGATGGCGACGACCGGTCCCGGGTTCGCCGTCGACGAGGATCCCGCGGAGCTTGGCTCCGAGCTCGTCCTGCCCGACCACCTCGAGGACGAGCGCGAACGGATCGAGGGGCAGCTGCCGCCGTTCGACGGGCCAACCGTCGACGCGAGCGACTGATCCCGTGTCACCCCGGGCCGGCTGACGCCGCTGTCGCTTTTTACTACGCTCACTCCCTACGGAGAGTCATGACCGCGAACGATCCGACGCTGCGCGATCCGGCCTTCCGGTTCGAGTACCACCCGGCGACGATCAGGTTCGGTGCGGGCTGTGCAGACGACCTCGAAAGCGAACTCGAGGCGCTGGACCTCGAGCGCGCGCTGGTGGTCTGTGGCTCCACGGTCGGGAGTACGCCCGAGGTGATCGACCCCGTTCGCGAGGGACTGGGCGATCGGCTGGCCGGCGTCTTCAACGAGACGACACCCGACAAGCGCCTCGGAACGGCGTTCGACGGGCTCGATCGGCTCGAGGCGGAGGGGGCGGACGTTCTCGTCAGCCTCGGCGGCGGGAGCAGCCTCGACGTCGCGAAGGCGATCAGCGTCCTCGCGGCGAGCGACCGCTCGCGCGACCGGATCGCCGAGGAGTTCGCCCAGACGGGGACGATCGATGTCCCCGACGACGGGCTGGTCCCGATCGTCGCCGTCCCGACGACGCTGGCCGGCGCCGACCTCTCGACGGGCGCCGGGATCACCGCCGCGCCCGACTCGGGACTGGTTGACGAGGAACTCGGGGGCGGGATCTCCGACCCCGGGCTGATGCCGACCGCGGCGTTCTACGACCCCGAGCTGGTCGCGACGACGCCCGACTCGATCCTCGCGGGATCGGCGATGAACGGCTTCGACAAGGGCCTCGAGACGATCTACGCCGCCAACGCGACCCCGGTGACCGACGCGACGGCCAGACACGGCCTCGAGAAGTTCGAGGACGGGCTCGAGGCGTTCGGGCGGGACGAGCGCGACGTCGAGACCTTCGAGACCCTGCTCGAGGGCCTGCTCCTCGTCCAGTACGGGATCTCCCGCCCCGACGGGACGACGCTGTCGGTCGTCCACGCCTTCGGCCACGGGCTGCGGGACGCCTACGACCTCCAGCAGGGGGTCGCCCACGCGGTCGTCGTCCCCCACGTCCTGCGCTACCTCTTCGAGCAGGAGGGCGTCGACGCGCGGGCGGGGCTGCTCGCGAACGCGCTGGGGGTCGGCGAGGCCGCCGACCACGGCGCCGCGGTCGTCAACCGGGTCGCGGAGCTGCGCGACGAGCTCGGCCTGCCGTTCCGCCTGCGGGACCTCGAGCCCGTCGCGGACGACGAGTTCGGCGACGTCGCGGAGGCGATCCTCGCCGACGGCTTCATGGCCAACGCCCCGCCGGGCCTGGACCCGACCGCCGCGGAGATCGAGGGCGTGCTCGAGGAAGCGTGGTAATCAATCGGTAGCTGGGAAGAGATTTGGTATCGAATCCGAGTTGGTTAAATCGTTACGTAGAGCGTGCGTATGGACCGTTCGGCGTTGTATCTGCAGCCTCAACCAACCACTGCCGGGTGGGACTGAAAGGGGCTGGCGTTCTCGGGCGTTCCGACGACGCAAGCACGCGACTGCAAGGAGCGCGCGCAGCGAGTCAGAACGCCCGAGAACGGCAGGGGCTTTCGCGGTAATACCGACAGAAGCAGACTCTGCTCGCACGAACACAGGGGATCGCCACGACCTCCCCAACCGATTCGCTCGCTGCGCTCGCTCATCCCCCGTCGATTCGATGACCAGGGAGTTGAATGTTTCCTTGGCCGACACGATCGTTCCAGCAGGCGTCTCCGCAGGCGCTCGCGCCGGTTCGATGATCGTCCGCCGAGCCACGATACGCGAGGTGAGCGCCCGCGTGCTCGAGGAGGACGGCGATTCCGACAACTTTACCGAGACGACCGTCGCGGTTCCCGATCCAAGTCCCGAGGAGATCCGTGTCGAGGTCGCGGCAACCAGCCTCAACCCGGTCGAATCCTGTCGTCAGCTAGGGGTGACGTAGGCGAGGACGTCCTCGCGGGTAATCTCGTCGTCCTCGTCACGTTCGATCGCGACCAGCTCCCCGTCGACGGGGGTGGGGACGTCGACGCTGACCTTCTCGATCTGGATCTCGCAGATCGTCTCGCCGTCTTCGACGCGTCGCCCCTCCCGGGTGAACCAGTTGACGACGACGCCTTCCTCCTCCTCGACGTCCTCGGGCCAGGCGTCGCTCGCGGCGACGGCGACGCGGTCGTCGGTCCCGCTCATGCGCCGTGTGCGGAGCGAACCGCGTTCTCGATGTCCTCGCTATCCGGGATGACCTCGTTCTCCATCGGCCTGGCGTAGGGCAGCGGCACGTCCGGCACCGCGACCCGTTCGACCGCCTCGAGGTCCTCGAGTCCGTTCTCGGCGACGCTGGCGATGATCTCGCCGGTGACGCCGTAGGACTGGTAGTCCTCGTCGACGACGACGAGTCGCCCCGTCTTCGCGACCGACTCGCGGATCGTCTCCGTGTCGAGCGGTACCAGGGTTCGGAGGTCGATCACCTCGGCGTCGATCCCCTCCTCCGCGAGGGAATCGGCGGCCTCGAGCGCCCGGTGGACGTGCAGGCCGAGCGTGACGACGGTGGCGTCCTCGCCCTCGCGTTTGACGTCGGCGCTGCCGAAGGGGATCGTATACTCGTCCTCGGGAACCGGCGTCTTCGGGCCGTCGGGGGCGGGCATCCACCCGATCCCCATCAGGCGCTTGTGGAACAGGTAGACGACGGGGTCGTCGTCGCGGACGGCGTTGTGCATCAGCCCCTTCGCGTCGTAGGCCGTCGAGGGGACGACGACCTTCATCCCGGGGAGGTGGGCGAAGGTGCCGTAGAGGGTCTGGGAGTGCTGGGCGGCGTCGTTGTAGGTACCCCCGACCGCAGCCGTCAATACCATCGGGACGTTGACTGCCCCGCCGCTCATGTAGGTGTTCTTCGCCAGCTGGTTGTAGATCTGGTCCATCGCGACGCCGAAGAAGTCGACGAACATCAGCTCCGCGATGGGGCGCATCCCCTCCTGGGCCGCACCGACGGCCGCGCCGAGGTAGGCCGTCTCGCTGATCGGGACGTCCATCACCCGGTCGCGGCCGAACTCCTCGAGCAGGCCCTCCGTGCTGTCGAAGATGCCGCCGTAGTCGGCGACGTCCTCGCCCAGGTAGAACACCTCCTCGTCCTCGCGCATCTCGTGGGCGATGGCCTCGACCATCGCGCGACTCATCGTCAGTTCGCGTTCGACCGCCTGCTGTTCCTGTTTCGACATCAGTCTTCACCTCCGGCGAATTCGTGGCTCGGCTCCTCGGTCGTCACGCCCGACGGCGGGTTGACGAAGACGTCCTCGTACGCTGCGTCCGGATCCGGTTCGGGTTGGTCTTTCGCCCACTCGATCGCCTCATCGACGCGTTCGCGGGCATCCTCGCGGATCGTCTCGAGCTCGTCGTCCTCGAAACCCTCGTTCCGGAGGTCGTCGGCGAGGCGCTCGATCGAGTCCCGGGCCTGGGCGGCTTCCACGTCCTCGTCGGGCCGATAGCTCTCGGGATCGCCCATGAAGTGGCCCATCCGACGGTGGACCTGCACCTCGAGCAGCGTCGGCCCGTTGCCGGCTCGTGCCCGACCGATCGCTTCCTTCGCGGCGTCGTACACCGCCGTCGCGTCGTCGTAGTCGACCCGGACGCCGGGCATGTCGAACCCGCCGGCTCGCTGCGAGCCGTCGGCGACGTCGGTGACCCGCCCCTTGGGCATGCTGATCGCCCAGTCGTTGTCCTCGATCACGAAGATGACGGGCAGGTTCTGGACCGCGGCCAGGTTCAGCGACTCGAGGAACGCCCCCTGGCTGATCGCCCCCTCGCCGAGGAAGGCGACGGCCACGCTGTCCTCGTTGCGCTTCTTGGCCGCCAGCCCCGCGCCGACCGCGGGCGGACAGCCCTGGGCGATGATGCCGCTGCAGGCGAAGCCCGCGTCGGGGTCGAACAGGTGCATGTGCCCCCCTTTCCCGCCGCTCAGGCCGGTCTCCCGGCCGAAGATCTCGGCGGTCATCCGTTTGAGGTCGACCCCCTTCGCGATCGCGACGTGGTGGGGTCGGTGGGGCGCCGTCACGGTGTCGTCGTCGCGCAGGTGGCGACAGACGCCCGCCGCGGCGGCCTCCTGCCCCGCCGCGAGGTGCAACTCCCCGGGGATCGGTCCGGCCGAGATGTCGAACGCCGGCTGTTTCCCCTCGAGGTACTCCTCCTGGAGGCGTTCCTCGTAGTACCGTGCCGTTACCATCTCCTCGAACATTTCGCGTAATTCGTTACCAGCCACCATGGTGTATCTCGCACCATCGTCACGAGTTGACATATAGGTGGCGTCCGTCGACCCGCCGAAACAGCAGGAGACGGCAGACAGCGTATAGTTCGCTCGCCCGAATACGACCGCATGAGCGTCATCGTGGAGTTCAGCATCGCAACCGACGAGTTCGTCTTCGGCTCGGCCCTCGAGACGGTCGAGGACATGGAGATCGAACTCGAGGCGATCGTGCCCGTCGGCAGGCAGGTCGTGCCGTACTTCTGGGCGACCGGAGAGGGGTTCGAGGCGTTCGAACACCACGTCGGCTCGGATCCGGGCATCGAGAGCATCACCCGGATCGATCGGATCGACGGCACTGCGCTGTACCGGGCGGTGTGGTCCAGCGACGCCGACGGGCTCCTGGGCGGGCTCGCCGAGGCGGGGGCCGTCGTCCTCGAGGCGATGACGACCGAGGGGGGTTGGTACTTCAGGGTCCGGTTTCCGAGCAACGAGCTGGTCGAGCGCTTCTCCGAGTACTGCACCGATCGGTCGATCGCGATCCGCGTCGGCCGGGTTCATCCGCTCGCGGAGGCCTCGCGAGCGGGGCGACGCTTCGAACTCACGCCCGGCCAGCGAGAGGCGATCGTCCTCGCCGTCCAACGGGGCTACTTCGAGGTGCCGCGGGAAACCGATCTCACCGCGATCGCCGACGAACTGGGAATCTCCCAGCAGGCCGCCTCCGAGCGCGTTCGCCGCGGCGCCAACGCGGTGCTCCGAGCCGTCCTTCCCATCCCTCGATCGGAGTAATCGCCTCTCTCCACCCCCTTATAAACCCGTTGTCGTAACCGACCGACGTTAGAAGCGGAACGGCGGTTTACCCCAGTTCATGATGTCTCCCACCCGCGACGCGTCCGACGCGATCGACGACGTCCACGACGTCTGCACCCACCGGACTCGCCGGCGGCTCCTTCGCGTGCTCCGAACGCGGTCCGAGACGACGCTCGAGGACGTCGCCGCGGAACTCGCCGAGGGCGGGGACTACGATCGACCGTCGGAGCGGACCGGGCTCGAGGTCGCGCTCTACCACTGGCACCTGCCGAAGATGGCGGACCGGGGCGTGATCGAGTACGATCCCGAGAGCGGAAGGATTCGAACGAACGACGCGACACGCGCCGCCTGGCGGCTGCTCCGGGCTCGAGAGGAGATGGACCGATCGAACCGAAACGACGGGTGGTGACCGATCGACGCTATCGAAGGCCGGCGAGCACCAGCACGATCCCCAGCACCGCACCGACCGCGACGAGGCCGAGGCCCGTGGCGCCGATCATCTCTGCCGACGTCCAGCCGGTGATTTGATCCTCGTAGAGCATCGCCCCTGCCGAGACGACCAGCGAGAGCCCCGCACCGAAGATCGTCGTCGCCAGGTCAACGCCGAACGGGTTTCCGATATCGACCATATCGAGAGTGGACTACCGACGCGGATACGGTCCGTGCCGTCTCTCGCAGACGGTATTTGTATTTCGCTGAACGGTCCTCGAGGCGGCCGAGCGCGGCCGTCGACGGCGAGGAGTTAACTCTCGTTCCCGTCGTCCCGTTCGTCGGGGCCGCCGCCGGTCTCGTTCTCCTCGTCGATCGGGCTCCCGCCGCCGCCGTTGGAGTCGTTTGCCTCGTCCGGGTGGTCGATCTGGTCGTCGTCCTCGCCGGCGTCCTCGTCGTCGCTACAGCCGGCCAGCGCGGTCATCGAGCCGACCGCGGCGAGTCCGGAGAGTTTCATCGCGTCTCTGCGCTCGAGGGTCGACTGTGAGTCCTCGGTCATCGGATATATCGAGGTTCTCGACTCGGATGGATAGCCCTCGTGCTTGCGGGATCGGGCGACCGATCGAACGCCTTTTGCGACGCCGTCGGGTACGTCACCCCAATGGACGTACTGATCGTCGGTGCGGGAGCCATGGGGACGTGGTTCGGGGACGCCGTCGACGCCGACGTCGCCTTCGCCGACGTCGATCCGGCGGCCGCGACTGCAGCCGCGGACGCCGTCGGGGGTGAAGCCGTCTCCCTCGAGGACGAGACGACCGCCGACGTCGTCTGTATCGCGGTGCCCCTCTCTCGCGCCGACGAGGCGATCGCCGACCACGCTTCGCGCGCTCGAGCGGCGATAATCGACGTCTCGGGGGCGATGGCCGATCCCCTCGCGGCGATGGCCCGCCACGCACCCGATCTCGAGCGCGCGAGCCTCCACCCGCTCTTTGCCCCCGAGCGGGCGCCGGGTTCGATCGCCGTCGTCCGTGAGAACACGGGGCCGACGACCGCGGCGGTGCTCGAGGCCCTCGAGGCCCGGGGCAACGAACTCGTCGAGACGACCCCCGAAGAACACGACGAGGCGATGGAGACGGTTCAGTCGGCGACTCATGCCGCGGTGCTCTCCTTTGCGCTGGCGGCCGAGCCCGTTCCGGAGGGGTTCGAGACGCCGATCTACGAGGAGTTGCGCGCGATCGCACGGCGGGTGACCGCGGGAACGCCCCGGGTGTACGCCGACATCCAGGAGACCTTCGACGGCGCCGAGGCGGTCGCCGACGCCGCCCGGGAACTCGCCGACGCCGACCACGACGAGTTCGAGGCCCTGTACGCCGAGGCGGCGCGGAAGCTACACGAGGAGGCTGATCAGCAATGACCGATCAACGCGAGGCGATCCGTTCGAACGCGAAGTACCTGCGAAACGTCCGGCCGATCGACCCCGAGGAGATCTGCGACTACGTCGAGGGCAGTCCACACCCGGCGGTCGTCCGCCAGCACCTCCGGGAGGACGCCGTCTCGCTGGGCCTGCTCGAGCGCGAGGACGGCACCTTCGTTCCCGTCGGCGACGAACCCGTGCGTCCGCGTCGCGGCCCGGTCGAGCGCTTCCCCGCTCGCTACGAGGAGCGCCTCGAGGACCTGCTCGTGGATCGCTACGGCGTCGACTGGCACCGGGACGCGACGGGCCAGCTCCTGCGGTCGACGATCCGCCGGTTCAAATCCCGCTACCTCGAGGGCCGGCCCGTCGAGTACGACGACGACGTCGCGGCGGGCTACGCGATCTACCACCTGCCCGGCTACTACGCGGCGGTGCAGTACGCACTCGACGATCTGGCGGAGCGCGGCCTGCTGGGACGGGAGCTTCGCGTCCTCGACATCGGCGCCGGCGTCGGCGGCCCCGCGCTCGGGCTCTGTGACTCCCTCCCCGACGACGCCGTCCTCGAGTACCACGCGATCGAACCCAGTCCGGCCGCCGACGTGCTCGAGGGGCTGCTCGAGGAGACGGGCCGGAACGTCCACTCGACGATCCACCGGAGCCCCGTCGAGGACGTCGACCTCGCCTCGCTCGGCGACGGCGAGGGGTTCGACCTCGTGCTCGCCTGCAACGTGTTGAGCGAGCTCGCGGATCCGCGTGCCGTCGCCAGTCGGGCACTCGAGGCTCTCGAGCCCGACGGCACGTTCCTCGGAATGGCACCTGCGGACAAGAACACGAGCATCGAACTCCGCGAACTCGAGCGCGACCTCGAGGGGACAACGGTTGCGGTCGACACGGCCGGCGGGTCGGCCCGCGAGGTCACCGTCTACGGCCCCACCGTTCGGCTCTGGCCCGGCGCGACGCCGACCGATCGGGGCTGGTCGTTCGACGCCCGCCCCGATCTGGCGGTGCCGTCGTTCCAGCGCAAGCTCGACGAGGCGACGCCCGAGGACGACGACGACCACGCCCCCGGCGAGTTCGTCAACGTCGACGTCCAGTTCTCCTACTCGCTGCTCCGCCTGGACGGCCGGCGCCGGATCGAGATCGATCTCGAGACCAGCGACTGGGCGAAGATGGCCCAGACGGAGCGCCACGTCACGAACCGGGTCGACCTCGCCGCGGCGAAGCTCAGTCGCTCGCTTTCGGCCGAGGACGCGAACCCGCTGTTCAAGATCAGCGACGGCAGCGAGGCCGTCGACCACTACGCCGTGCTCACCCGGGAGAGTTCGCTCAACCGGCCGCTGCTCGAGGCCGACTACGGCGAGGTGCTCACCTTCGAGGGAGTGCTCGTCCTCTGGAACGACGACGAGGGGGCGTACAACCTGGTCGTCGACGAGGAGACGATCGTCGACCGGATCGGGTAGGTCGCCCCTTCCGGAGCCCTTTTCGCGCCCCCGTCCGAGAACCCCGGTATGAGCGACACCCTCGAGATCCTGCTGACCAACGACGACGGGATCGACAGCACGGGTATCCGGGCCCTCCACGACGCGCTCGCCGAGCACGCGAACGTCACCGTCGTGGCGCCCGCGAACGACCAGAGCGCCTGCGGCAGATCGATCTCCCACGCGGTCGACGTCCGGGAGCACGAACTCGGCTACGCAGTCGAGGGGACGCCGGCCGACTGCGTCGTCGCCGGCCTCGCGGAGCTGGGACCCGAGCCGGACCTCGTCGTCGCCGGCTGTAACGAGGGCGCGAATCTCGGGGAGTACGTGCTCGGCCGGTCGGGGACGATCAGCGCGGCCGTCGAGGCGGCGTTTTTCGACGTGCCGGCGATCGCGACCTCGCTGTACGTTCCGCTCGGCGACATCACGTTCGACGAGATCGACCTCGAGCCCGCGGACTTCACGGAGGCGACCCGAATCACGTCGTACCTCGCCGAGCACGCCCTCGAGGCGGGCGTTTTCGACCACGCGGCGTACCTGAACGTCAACGTCCCGCTTCCCGATACCGACCCGGCGCCGGTCGAGATCACCCACCCCTCGAAGCGCTACGAGATGGACGCCGAGCGAAACGGCGACGCCGTCCACCTGACCGACCGGGTCTGGGAGTCGATGGATCCCGAGACGATTCCGGACCCCGAGGGCACCGATCGACGGGCCGTCGCCGAGGGCCGGATCAGCGTCTCGCCGCTGACGGCACCGCACTCGACGAACCACCACGAGACGCTCGAGGCGCTGGCCGAGACGTACCTCGAGACGGTCACCGCGACCGGCAGGTAAAGGCGGCACGATCCGGAACCGTTTCTGTCTCTGCCGTCCTCTCGTTCGTACGATAGGCGCCACGAACCTGGACTGGTGCTCGCGCGGAATCGGATCGGAGCAGGTCGGATCCGGCAATCCACCGCACGTCGCGTCGGGATCCTCCGGAGGGGTCTCGAGGACGGGGACCCCGCGACCGACGAACCCGGTCGCCGTCCTCGCGAACCCGTTCGGCCGACTTGCGCCTCGCAAGGCCGTCGCTATTCGGCCGGGATCGCATGAGCACGAACCGAACCCGACAACAGACCAAGTATATAACGCGCCGAACACAAGTGCAAGGTAGACCGACGTTCAAGCAGCGATACTTGCAGCTGAGGAGATCAACAGATGGTATTTAACACGCTCTGGACACGGCTCTCGTCGCTCTGGTCGAACGAACCCGGCGACGCCGACGAGGCCGACTCCGGGACGGAAGCGGTGACGGAATCGACCGAGGAGCAGCGAAACGAAACGTTGAGCTACGCCGAACGGATCGAGTACGGGACGGACGACCGACAGCTTCCCGACGACGACAAGGTACTGCGCCTGCTCGTCAAACGCGGCGGGCGCGTCGACGAGTCGACCGTCCTCGAGGAAACCAACTGGTCGGAAGAACACCTGCGCGAGGTCATCGAACAGATGGAGGACGAGGATCAGGTCAGCGCGATCACGGTGGGACAGAAGCGCGTAATCTGCCGGCGCGGGTTCGAACCGAAGGGATACCGCTCTCACCTCAACGAGTAGTCGACGTTCGGAGTGTTCGATACGACTGTCCACCAGAGACGTCTCTGCGCCGTCCCCCTTCGACGGTCGCAACCGGAACACCCACGCCATCCGCCGTAACCGATACCAGTTACACTATCACGGCAACACCTAACAAGTCTCGAAACGAATGTACTGAACATACGTTACAATGACCGAGATCGGTGGATTCCAAGACAACGTCGCACGCATCGACCTCAGCGAAGGGGAGGTAAACTACGAGGGGATCGACGAGGAGGACGCACGGAAGTATATCGGCGCGCGCGGACTGGGGGTGAAGTACGTTTTCGAACAGGGAGCCGACGTCGACCCGCTCGGGCCGGACAACCTGCTGGCGTTCATGAACGGCCCGCTGTCGGGCACGCAGGTAACCATGAGCGGTCGGATCGCCATCTGTACCAAATCGCCGCTGACCGGGACGGTTACGGATAGCCACCACGGCGGCTGGTCAGGCGCCCGACTGAAGTGGGCCGGCTTCGACGGCCTGCTGTTCGAGGGCGAGGCCGACGAACCGGTCTACGCCTACGTCGAGGACGGCGAGGTCGAACTCCGGGACGCTTCCCACCTCTGGGGGAAGGGTGTCCACGAAACCCGCGACACGATCGAGGAGGAGGTCGACGGCCAGTACGGCAAGAACCTCTCGATCATGGCGATCGGCGACGGCGGCGAGAACCAGGTTCGGTACGCCTGCATCATGAACGAGGACGACCGCGCCTCCGGCCGGGGCGGCACGGGCTGTGTCGCCGGCTCGAAGAACCTCAAGGCGGTCGTCATCAAGTCCAACACGAAGATGCCCCAGCCCGCCGACCCGGAGACGTTCAAGGAGGGTCACCAGCAGGCGATGCAGGCGATCACCGAGTCCGACGTCACCGCGCCCAACGAGGGCGGGCTCTCGATGTACGGCACTAACGTCCTGATGAACATTACCGAGGAGATGGACGGCCACCCGACCAAGAACGGTCGGTACACCTCGGCGATCTCCTACAACGACGCCGAACAGGGCGGCGAGAACGTCCTCGACGCCGAGCGTATCAGCGGCGAGAACGTCCGCGAGAACATCCTCGTCGACGAGCCGACCTGTCACTCCTGTCCCGTCGCCTGCAAGAAGGAAGTCGAGGTCGACGTGATGCACAAGGGCGAGGAGATGAACGTCCGGATGGAGTCGTTCGAGTACGAGTCCGCCTGGGCGCTGGGCACGAACTCGCTGAACGACGACCGCGACAAGATCGCGGTAATGATCGATCGCTGTAACGACATGGGGATCGACACGATCGAGGCGGGCAACATCATGGCGATGGCGATGGACGCCTCCGAAGAGGGCAAGCTCGACGACGTCGGCGAGGAAATGGAGTGGGGCGACGCCGACGAGATGATCGAGATGATCGAGCGCATCGCCAACCGCGACGGCGAGCTCCCGGACCTGCTCGCGGAGGGCCAGGAGCGGTTCGCCGACGCCGTCGACGCCCACGACTGCCGCCTCGACGTCAAGGGCCAGGCCATCGCGGCCTACGACCCGCGCTGCATGAAGGGGATGGGGATCGGCTACGCCACCTCCAACCGCGGCGCCTGCCACCTGCGCGGCTACACCCCCGCGGCCGAAATCCTGGGCATCCCCGAGAAGGTCGACCCCTACGAGCACGAGGGCAAGGGCGAACTCACCGCCGAGTTCCAGGACCTCCACGCCATCTCCGACTCGTTCGACATCTGCAAGTTCAACGCCTTCGCCGAGGGGATCGAGGAGTACGTCTCCCAGTACAACGGGATGACCGGCTTCGACGTCACCGAGGACGAACTGATGGAGACCGGCGAGCGCATCTACAACCTCGAGCGCTACTACAACAACCTCGTCGGCTTCGACGGCGACGACGACTCCCTGCCCGAGGTCTTCCTCGAGGAGGGCGGCACGCCCGGTCAGGGCGCAAGCGAGGGCGAGTACTGCGAACTCGAGGAGATGAAAGAGGAGTACTACGAGCACCGCGGCTGGGTCGACGGCGTCGTGCCCGACGAGAAACTCGAGGAACTCGAGATCGAGATCGGTCCCGGTACCGGCGTCAGCGCGGGCGACAGCGGCGCTGCGGCACCGAGCGACGACTAAGGCCGACGATCGAAACGTTCGCCGTCGACGATTTTTTGCGACCCGTCACCGACCGATGACCGACTCCGACCCCGAACTGCCGCGCCTCGACGACCTCGACCCGTTAGCCGAGCGACTGCTCGAGCACGCCGCGGCCGAGCTCGAGCCCGCCCGAACGACCCTCGAGCTGACCGGGTACGCCGACGGCGACTACGAGCTCCGGGCGTTCGAGACGGTCTCGCTTCGCTCGGATCCCGATCGGGGCGACGTCTGGGAACGAGTCGAGATCCGGTACAACCGGCGGCTGGAGTGGATCCAGCGGTGTCACTACTACGAGACCGATCAGGGGCGGTTCGGAGAGACGGTGACCGACCTCGAGGCGTATCCGGATCCGACGACCGCCGTCGACGAGTAACGCCATCCGGCGTCCGTCATCCCGTCAACGACCGTCCCCGGATTCGATCGACAACCACTCGGATCGAAGCGAGCGATCGGTCGCCGACGGCGGACGGCGACGGCTCCTCGAGAGTCCGCGCGGATCGAGAACGCTTGCGAACTCGGAGTCGAACGGGTTGCGTCGTGCCTCGGCTTATCGGTGCCAGCGGCGGAACGATAGCGGTCCCGATTCCGAACTGTCGCTCGAAATCTCTCGCGGAGCGGGCCCAGTCAAAGAACAGTACGGTTCGAAGACTGCTAACAGCAGTTAGCAGTAGCTGCTTTTCTTCGTGTTGTCGTGCTTGTCGTCGACCTTCTGGTCAGCCTTGTCGTCGACCTTCTCGTCGGCCTTGTCGTCGACCTTCTGGTCAGCCTTGTCGTCGACCTTCTGGTCAGCCTTGTCGTCGGC
>NZ_JBLRWX010000027.1:0-36738 GCF_047921035.1 Natronococcus sp. | reverse complement strand
TATCGACGTACCCGGAGCGCAGTTCGGAGATGCTGAAGCAGGAAAATTTCACGGTTCTAGAGCACGACGAACTCCCCTCCTACGGAATCGGTCTGCTCGACGACCGGGTCGTCATCAGCTGTTACGAGCAGGAGAGTGGAATCGTCCAGGCGGTGGTCGATACCGACGTGCCGACGGTCCGCAACTGGGCGAACTCGGTCTACGACTCGTATCGATCCGACGCTCGACCGATCAAACCCAGACAGCTCGTGGAGGGATGATCGTACCGACAGTTCGGGTTCGAATTCGTGATCGGCCGTATTCTCGTGCCGAACGGCGAAGGCACCTTTCGTAGCACCGCTCCCCCGCGAGCGACCCGTTCGCTCGATAGTTGGATTGCTGCGGGCCTACGACCTGCTTTCGTCGGGTACTCGAACGGTTGATTCCCGCGTCTTCAGGCGCAGGACGAGCTCAATCGTCGAACGGGCAGCGGTTGACTCGTTTCCAGAGACCGCAGGAACGGCAGTACCTGCCGAAGCGGCACGACATAGCTACAACAGCCTCCGCTTCGTAGCGTCTCTAACGGGGACGTGGTAAAACCATGATAACCGATCTGCAAGTCACTCGCGGGGCAGCCCTCGAAACACTCGTCTCGATCGATCAGGACGTCGAGATGATCGTCAACACACCCGCCGAGGTGACGGGCGGCGACTAACCGGAGAGTCACAATGAGCAAATCACTCGATACCAACAAACTCGAACGGGAGGTCAAGTCGATGTACCAGGACGTCGCCGAGTCGTCCGGCGGGGAGTTTCACTTCGAGACGGGGCGCGACCTCGCCGAACGCCTCGGCTACGAGCCGGACATCCTCACCTACGTCCCCGACGAGGCGATCGATTCGTTCGCGGGCGTCGGGTACTACTTCGAGATGGCGGATCTCGAGCCGCGCGAGGACGTGCTCGATCTCGGCAGCGGCTCCGGAATGGACGCCTTCTATGCCGCGATGCACGTCACGGAGACCGGATCGGTTGTGGGCGTAGACATGACGCCCGCGCAGGTCGAGAAATCCAACGCCCTCGCTGCGGATAACGGCTTCCACAACGTCAGCTTCCGGCGGGGTTACATCGAGAGCCTGCCGTTCGACGACGAATCGTTCGACGCCGCGATATCGAACGGCGTGATCAATCTCTCGGCGAAGAAAGACCGGGTGTTCGAGGAGGCTCACCGAGTGCTGCGACCGGGTGGGCGCCTCGCCCTCTCGGATATCATCAGTGAGCGGCAGATGCCCGAGAGCATCAAGACCGATGCGGACCTCTGGGCGGCCTGTATCGGTGGCGCCGAACAGGTCGACAGCTACACGTCGCTCGTCGAAGCCGCCGGATTCGACCTCGAGGAGGTTCGGGAGAACACCGAATACGAGTTCCTCTCCGACCAGGCGACGAACGCGTGTCGGAAGTACGGTGTGAAAAGCATCTCGCTGAGTGCTCGCAAACGCTAGTCGGAAACTGACCGACGAAACTGATCTCCTCGAGTGATCTTCGCTCGACGACGGCGGGAACGATGGCGACGAGCCCGACGAGTACGGTGGGCGAGCACGTTACGGATCGATTCTCTCCGAGAGTGGGTCGGTCGCAAGCCCAAATCCGTTACACCCGGCCCTCCTCCGGTGATCTATGTCCGACAACCAACCGTCCGGGACGGGCGAAGCGGATATCGGTGCCGACGTCCTCGAGCGAACGACCGACCGGTTCGACGCCGACGCGGGTGCGCTCGAGGATGCACTCGTCGTCGTTCACTCCGAGCTGATCGGCCGTCACGCCGAGTTCGAGCGGGAGTACGACTACGCGACCGTCGACGGAACGCGAGCGTATCGCGTTCCAGAGCGGGTGTGGGACGACCTGTTCGACGAGTTCGAGTTCGACGACGCGGTCGCCGACGCGGTCGAATTTGCTCACACCGAACAGGCTCGGCTCATGTTCGCCGACGCCGTCGACGTCGACGAACGATTCGAGGACGACGACCGTGGCGTCGTCGTCGGCATCGATACTGCCGAGGAGTTCTAGTTCTCGACGGCGCGCAGGGAAACGCACACGTTTATTTTCGGCTAGCCGAGACGCACCCCTATGCCACGCGACTACGATCGGTCCGAGATTCCGGCCGTCTACGACCTCGAGAGCGTCGAACCCTACCGCGACGAGCCCGGCTTCCAGCAGGTGGTCTTTCGCGGCATCGACCAGCTGATCGGCTTCTCGCAGATCGGCCCCGAGAAGCCCGACGGCGAGCCACACACCCACCCCTACGAGCAGCTGAATATGCTCGTCGAAGGCCGGCTCGACTTCCTCGTCGACGGCGAGCGAATCGAACTCGAGCCCTACGATACGCTGGCGATCCCGCCCGAGGTGCCCCACACGTCACGGGCGCTCGAGGGGGAGACGGCGACGCTGCTCGCCTTCTGGCCGCTTCGAGAGGACCGGCTCGAGGGCACGGAGTATCAGCGGGAGTTTCCCGAACTATAGTCGACTCGCAGTGTGATCGGTTGCGAACTCGCGCTGGCCAACCGAAGTAATCAACTGTGTCCGGTCCGGGCGGCGTGAGAACCGAAATTATCGAATTGTGACGGTTGAATCGTCCCATTTCGACCGGCAAACGAACGGTCAACAATTAACGGGTCCGTTGCAGTAGGTTATCTGTGACCGAAAACGAAAGCGAGACGTTCGAGATCGGCTCGAAAACCGTCCACCGGCTCGGATTCGGCGCGATGCGCCTCTGCGGCGAGGAGATCATCGGCCCGCCCGACGACGAGGCGGCTGCGCGCGAACTGGTTCGAACCGCCGTCGATCGGGGCGTCGACTTCATCGACACCGCAGACTCCTACGGTCCGGGCGTCAGCGAGCGCCTCATCGGCGAGGCACTCGACGATTCCGACGACGTACTGGTCGCCTCGAAGGCGGGCCTGCTTCGCAACCGTGAGGGCGAGTGGCTCCCACACGGGGACCCCGACTTCATCCGCAATCAGGTGCTGTGTTCGCTCGATCGGCTCCGAACCGACACCATCGACCTCTACCAGTTCCACCGTCCCGACCCCGACACGCCGTTCGAGGACTCTGTCCAGGCGTTCGCCGAACTGCAAGACGAGGGGCTCGTCGAGCAGGTCGGGGTGAGCAACGTCTCGGTCGACCAGCTCGAGACGGCCCGCGAGCACGTCGACGTCGCGACGGTCCAGAACCGGTACAACGTCGGCGACCGCTCGGAGGCAGACGTCCTCGAGGCCTGCGAGGAGTACGACATCGGCTTCATCCCGTGGGCGCCGATCAACGGCGACGACCTCGAGAGCCACGGCGAGACCCTCGACGAGATCGCCGAGGACCACGACGCGACCCGGCGCCAGGTCGCGCTGGCGTGGCTGCTCGAGCGATCCGACGTGATCCTCCCGATCCCGGGCACCTCCGATCCCGACCACCTCGAGTCGAACCTCGCGGCGTCGCAGCTCTCGCTGTCCGACGACGAGGTCGCCCGGATTACCGACCTCGAGAACTGAGCCGCCGGCATCCTTTTGGTCGCTTCTCGAGACGGTTCGGGTATGGGCTACGATACCGCCTCGCGGAGCGACGTCGAATCGATCATCCCCGAGAACGCTGGCGGGATGTGGTTCCTGAAAGAGGCGCTCGGAACCGACGAGCTCGGCCTGACGGTGCTCGAGCTCGAGCCCGGCGTCGAGGGCAAGGAACACGACGAGATCGAGACCGGCCAGGAAGAGGTGTACTACGTCGTCGAAGGTCGCGTCGATGTCGAGGTAGACGGCGAAACGGTGTCGCTCGAGGGCGGCGACGCGATTCGCCTCGATCCCGAGGAAACGCGCCAGATCCACAACGGCGGGGACGAGCGGGCGACGCTCGTGCTGGCCGGCGCGCCGCTGTAACGTCTGAAACGGCCGCCGTTTCGGGAACGAGGTTCCGTTTTGCTTGTCGGAACGGTCGCGGTGGCGCGTGCTGAACTGCAGTGAGCCGACGGCGAACTGCAGTTCGAAACCGCGCGAGGGAGGAGTGAGTGAGCGGTCGAAGACCCGCGAACGAACCACTCGGCTGGGGAGGGCGTGGCGATCCCCTGTGTTCGGATCGGGTAGAGAGCGAACGACATTCTCCCGGAAGCATGAGGTCAGCAGTGGTTTTCCGCTGCCCTCGAGGGAGGCGTCGGCTTCGATCGAAGCTCCAAGGATTCGTTTAGTTCTCGTTCAGTTCGTCACCAGAAAATTCGGGTGTGAGAATCGAACCACGGTCGTTTCGCTCACTGCGTTCGCTCCACTCCCTGGTTCGATCTCGCCTTCCGGCTTTTCCACTCCTCGCTTCGGTCGTCGTGAAAAAGTCCGGGTGCGAGAATCGAACCCGCGTCTCAGCCTCCACAAGGCTGAAGGATAACCACTACCCCAACCCGGACACGCTTACACCTATTCCTACACGCGGTTGGCCTGAAATACGTTACGACTCGAGGACGGGAGCGTGCGACTCCGTGTCGTGCGTTTTCGCCGCCACGCTTCCGATTACGGTTCGGCTTCGTCTTCGTTCTCCCGCGCACGCTCGCGGGTCACTTACGTTCCCCGTCTGCTCGCGGGCGCCAAGCGCCCGCTCGCACGGTCCGCGGGACCGTTGGTCCCGCGCTACTCGCTGTTCGCGGTTCTCGCTCGCTACGCTCGCTCACGGGTCGTCCCTCCCCGCTCGCATCCGCGGTTCTCACTCACTTTGTTCGTTCCGAACCGCGCTCGTTCCGAACCGCGCTCGTTCCGAACCGCGCTCGTTCCGAACCGCGCTCGCTTCGAACCGCGCAACCGAGACGCTTTTCGGCCGACCGCCCCTACCTCGAGCAACGCCGTGGCTATCACCGACAAGATCTACGTCAAGAACCACCGCCAGCTCGCCTCCCAGCTCGAGACGAACATCCCGAAGGGGGCGTTCAAGGGTGCGACGCTGGATATCCTCTTCCAGGGCGAGGGCCTCGAGAAACTCGACGAGGCGACCCAGGAGCGGGTGCTCGACTTCTCGAGTGACTTCCTCGATTGTGACTGCGACAACAACCCCTACTGTGGCTGCCCCGAGCGGAAGTTCATCAGGTACCTGCTCGAGCTTCGCGCCCAGGGGCTGGGTCCCGACGCCATCGTCGACGTGATGACCGACGACTACATGGTCTACGCCTACTCCGGCGACGTACTCTCCTTTCTGGACAGTGGCGTCCGCACGCTCGAGGCCGCCGAGGGGCTCGCCGAGGTCGAGGGGACACGGGAGACCCGAGAGGAGATCAGGCGAGCGAAGCGGGATCTCGCGAGGTAGTCAGCGCAGCTGCGACGGTTCGTCGGCGTCGTCCAGGTCGTCCAATAGAAGCACTTCGTCCTCGTCCTCGAGGCGGTCCTGCAGCTCGGTGACGTAGGACTTGTACTCGTCTAACTGTTCGCGCAGGTGGTCGGCCTCGAGCTCGAGGCGTTCGTGTTCGCGGATGAAGCTCTTGGGCACCTCGACGGTCGGGGGAAAGGCGAGGTCCTCGTCCCCCCCACCGCGTTCCTCGAGGTCGGCCTCGGGGACGACGGCGACCTGGCCGTCGTGGTCGACGAGCTGGTCGACGTAGTCACGGAAGACGGCGGACAACGAGATGTCGCGCTCCTCGGCGATCTCCTGGAGCGACTCGAAGGCGTCTTCGCTCACGCGAAACGAGATCGTCTTGTTCTTGTTGCCCATCGCTTCGTACTCATCGGCCGCGATACTTAACGATTCGTCAGACGAGCGATCCGTTCGCCGGTGCTGCCGACGCACCGCTGACGCAGGGGCGAACGATCGAGAGGGCTATCAGCGCCGCCCCCGAACCCTCGAGCGATGCTCACCGACACGCCCGGGCTCCACCACGTGACCGGAATCGTCGGCGACGGACAGGCGGCGATCGACTTCTACGCCGGGGTGCTCGGACTGGAACTCGCGGCGCTGACGGTGAACTTCGAGGACGTCCTCCAACACCACCTCTACTTCGGCGACGAGCGGGGCTCGCCGGGAACGGTATTTACCTGCTTCCCCGACCCCCACGCCGATCCGGGCCGGATCGGGACGCCCCAGGTCGCCTCGGTCGCGTTCGCCGTTCCCGACGGCGCCCTCGAGTACTGGCGAGCGCGACTCGAGAGCTACGACGTCGCGGTCGAGGGGCCGTCCGAACGGTTCGGCGAGCGAGTCCTCGAGTTCCGGGATCCGTCGGGAACGCGTCTCGAGCTAGTCGCGACCCCCGACGGCGACGGGCGAGAAGCGGTGGAGCCGACCGACGAGTCCTCGCGACTCGAGCCGACGATTCCCCGCGCTGCTGCGATCCGGGAACTCCACGGCGTCTCGCTGCTGTCGGTCAACCCCTACGCGACTGCGGGGACGCTCGAGACGCTCGGCTTCGACGCCGTCGGCGAGGAGGGCGACCGCGTGCGCTACCGGGCGCCGGGGTCGCGAGCGACCGTCGTCGACGTGCTCGCTCGAGACGCTCCGTTCGGCCGGGAGGGACCGGGGACGATCCACCACGTCGCGGTTCGCGTCTCGAGCGAGGAGGATCTGCACGAGTGGCGAGAGCTCTTCGCCGACCGGAACCACGACGTCTCTCGGGTGAAGGACAGACACCTCTTTCACTCGCTGTACGTCCGCGAACCGGGCGGGATCCTGTTCGAGCTGGCGACGGAGACCGACGGCGTCGCCGTCGAGGATTTTCCCTCGGAGCCGTCGCTGTACCTGCCCGAGTGGTTCGAGCCGGACCGCGAGCTGATCGAGAGCCAGCTGCCGGAGCTGACGGGACCCCGACCGGAACCGAACGGAAGCGACTCGAGCGACCGATGACGGACTCGAACTCCCACGAGTAGAATCCGCACGTGGAGCAACCGCTGGTTACCGCGGGAGCACCGGCCGCAGCGGCCGATGTCGCCGTCGTCGCCTGCCACGGCCGCGGCGCGACGGCACAGGGAATGGTGAACCTGCTCGAGCCGATCTACCGCCACGGCGTCGCCTTCCTCGCGCCGCAGGCCCACCGGGGCAGCTGGTACCCGCGGTCGGCGACCGCACCGCGAGCGGCGAACGAGCCGGCGCTGTCCTCGAGCGTCGAGTCGGTCGGCGCCGCGCTCGAGTCGGCTTGCGATATCGGAATCCCCGCTGAGCGGACGGTGCTCGTCGGGTTCTCCCAGGGAGCCTCGGTCGTCGCGGAGTTCGTTCGTCGGCAGCCGGGGCGGTACGGCGGCGTGTTCCTCCTCTCGGGCGGAATGCCGGGCGGTCCGGAGGACGACCGTTCGGTACGGGGCAAACTCGAGGGAGCGCCCGCGTTCGTCGGCTACGGCGCGGACGATTCCCGCATCGACCTCGAGCGCGTCGCCGAAACGGGACGTGCGCTCGAGGACGCCGGGGCCGAGGTCACCGAACGGCGCTACCCCGGAGTGGGACACGAGGTTACCGACGACGAGTTCGAGGCGATCGGCGCGCTGCTGGAGTCGCTGTCGTCGTAAAAATCGAAGCCGGTTACGGACCGATCAGGCCGTCGCTTCGGCGTCCTCGACGTTCTCGAGGCTCTCCAGGGCCTGGATCACGTCGCGGCGGTAGTTCTCGACGGGCGAGTCGTAGCGCTCGCGGGCCATCTGGGCGTACTCGTTGGTCGGGGCGGTCGAGCCGCTCTCGGGCGCTTCCTGCTCGTCCTGCCAGGCCTCGAACTCCTCGATGCGGTCGAGGGTTCGTTCGGCGGTCTCGACGACCCAGCGGTCGCGGGTCGCCTCGTCGACGATCGAGATGGTCTCGGGGCGAACCGAGACGTTGACCGTGCCGTCCTCGGTCTCGTACGTCCGGGGTTTGCCGACGACCGAGACGTACGCCGGCGGCTCCGTGTCCCGAAGGACGGAGGCGGCCTCGGGCTGGTACTGGCCGGCGTAGACGAAGAACGTCCCTGTCGGGTCGACGACGCGGCCGCGCCAGTACTCGCTGTCCTCGCCGACGTCCTCGGTCTCGGTCAGCGTCCCGACGGCGAACACGCGGTTCGCCCGGTCGCCCGTCGGAAGCAGGGCGTAGTTGGGGGCGCGCTCGTCGTCGCTTTCCTTGAACGTGTACGTCGAGTCGTTGAATTCGGAGGCGAAGACGCGACGCGCGACTTCGCGGGTGAGTTCTGCCTGAGACATTTACATCGACCTCGCTTTGATCAGCAGCTGTTCGGCATCGGCGGGCCCGTCGAGTTCCTCGACGTCGTCGGCCAGGACGTAGCGACCGAACGTCGGCCCCTCGATCCGGTAGTAGGTGCCGACGACCAGGTCGCGAATCTCGTCGGCGACGACGGTCGTGTCGAGCGCGTCCATCGCCATGTCCTTGGCCTCCTCGAGGCTGATCCCAGTCAGGTTCTCGGTGGCGTCCTTGTCGAAGATGACCTCGTGGGCGTCGAGCCCGTCGTCGACGACGGCCTTGATGCGCAGATCGAACTCGCCTTCGACCTCGCCGTGTTCGTTACAGCGGCCGTTCTGGAGGACGCGGGTGCAGTCCTCCTTCGGGCAGCGCTTGATCAGCCCGCTGCCGCTTTGCATGTCGACGAGCGCGCCTTCGATCTCGCTCGTGTCGTCGCCGACCTCGAGCTCCTCGTCGAGCTCTTCGACGACGGTCGTGCTGTTGAGTTTGACCGAGTACCGTCCCTCGTACTCGTCGGTGACGACGTTACGTAGTTCGTAGACGCCGCCCTCGTCGAGGGTCGGGAGTTCGGATTTGGCCCACTTGGTGAACTTGATCGTCCCCGTCGGGTCGCCGAGCAGGCCGACCTGGGCGACCGAGTCGCTGCGGGGCTCCCACAGCTCGATGACTTTGGCCGTGATGTCGATCCACTGCTCGGGCTCGTCGACGTCCTCGATATTTGCGGCCTCGCTCGAGCCGCCCGCGAGGTCCTCGCGTTCCAAGCCGGCCTCCTCGAGGTAGTGGTTGGTGACGCTCCGGCGCGCTTCGTCGATCGGCACCTTGTACTCGTCGACGAGCGTCGTCAGTCGATCCTCGACGTCGTCGACCGAGACGTCGATGTGGTCCGAAAACTGGTCGTGTATGTCGTCCGCGTGCTGTCGTACGTCGCTCATTGTGTCACGCCTCCTCTTCGGTTTCACTGGGAGGCATACCGACGTTCGCTCCCGATCGTATTTAAACTGCCGGCACCGGAGCGAAAGTGTTCCAGTCGGGCGATTACGGCGATTGAACCTCGAGCTCGAGGGCGTTGGGCAACACGGCGTTGGCGGCGTACCCGCCCTCGTTCCAGGGGAACTCGTCGTCCGCGAGGGCGTCGCGCCAGGCGTCGGGGTTCGAGATCCGCATCGGCTGGCGTCGCCCCCACTCGTCGGTCGCGCGGGAGGCCAGCACGTACTCGCCGGGCGTCGCTTCCCAGTCGTACCGGAACAGCCGCCACGCGCCCGCGTAGTCGGGGCCGAACAGCTCCGCTTCGGCCCAGCTGTCGCCGCCGTCGGTCGACACCTCGACGCTCGCGACGTCGTCGTCGCCGGCCCACGCGACGCCCGTGATCTCGACCGTTCCGTCCTCGGGGACGGTGACGGGCGACTCGCCGTCGGGTTCGCCGATGACCGACATCACCGTCTGGTCGAACGCGTATGGGTGGTCGGGCTCGCCGTCCTCGAGCTGGTCCCAGGTGTCGACGCGCTCGACGGTTTCGTTGACCTCGGGTTCGACGCCGTCCGGGTGGATTCGGTAGGCCTCCTGCTGCCAGTAGGCGTGGTCGCCGGGCCGATCCAGCGACTCGTCGGTGACCATCCCGTCCATCAGGCGGAGCTCGTCGAGCCACTTGACGCTGTTGACGCCGTACCAGCCGGGGACGATCAGCCGAACGGGGAAGCCGTGTTCGCGAGGGAGCACCTGCCCGTTCATCTCGTAGGCTAGGATGCAGTCGTCGACCGCCTTCGAGAGCGGGATCGACCGCGCGAAGACGTCCTCGCCGTCGGAGGGATCCCCGCCAATCGCCGTGAGCCAGGCGTCGTCGGGGACGTCCTCGAGTTCCCCGCGCAGTACGGAACTCACAGGCGTTCCCGACCAGACCGCGGTGCCGGCGGCCTCGTACCCCCACTGGACGCTGCCGGTCTCCGGGCGGTGCTGGCCGCGGCCGTTGCCCGCACACTCCATCGTGTGTGCGACCGCGACAGTCGGGAACTCCTCGCGGATCTCGGCGACCGAGTACGCGTCCTCGAGATAGCCCGTCAGCGATATCGTCCACTCGCCGTCCCCGTCGGTGTCCGGGATATCGTTTCGGTGGCAGACGAAGTGTTCCTCGATCGGCGTCAGCCAGTTCGCGTACGTCTTCCTGTCGGCTGCCCCGACGACGGTGTACTTGTCGGCGTCGTCGCGGGCCTCCTCGACGCCACCCTTTCGCTCGAGGATCGCCTCGATCTCGTCGTGACGGCTCGCTCGAGACTGTTCCGTGCCCATAGTGTTCGTGAAACACGAATCGAAAAAACGGTTCCCCCTGATTCGGACTCCGGGACGGGTCCGACGGCCGGCGACGTCGGCGACGGGACTATGTGTCCGCCCGCCTAACCGAACGACGATGTCGGATCGTCGCCGGCTCGAGCGGTTCCTCCGGACGAAGCTCCGGGAGGCGGGCGAGCAGTACGAGGAGCTGCGCGGATCGACCGACGGGCAACTCGAGGAGGCCCGCGAGGCCTACCAGTCGGCGCGAAACGCCCGCGGGCTGCCGACCGACGAGCGGGACCGCGCGAAGATCGTCTGCCGGCGCTACGCCGAGCGACGGGCCGCGTTGCTCGACGAGGAGTACCGACCGGCCTGCTACGAGGCGGGTCACCCCGACTGCGAGGGGTGTGTCGAAGACGTCCGCGAGGGTCGAATCGAAACCTGGCAGTAGGGGGCAGTCAGTTCTCGCTCGAGACGTCCCCCTCGGTCGCCCCGCCGCTCCCGTTTTCGGGAAGAAACGCCCAGACGAGAACCGCGGTAACGAGAACGGCACCGACGAGCGCGGTCTCGAGGACGCTCAGCTCGACGTTCACCCAGGACAGTACCGTCCGTAGCTCGACGAGCAGCGGTGCGAGCAGCGCCAACACGACCAGCAGGCCCGCCTTCGAGATCCGCACTACCGACTCACCCCCAGCCAGGCGACCGGTTCGAGTGCGCTCGCGACGTGGGACTCGAGGGCGAATGCCAGGAGGTGGACGGTCTCGAGGCTAACCGGGAGCGGGTTGATATCGGGACCGAACAGCCCGCCGCGGTCGATGATCGAGAGCAGCGGGAAGGTGTAAGCGAAGACCACGAGCACGACCGCGATCGCGGTCCACAGTTTGAGGTTGTCGAGCACGAGCGGGGCGTCCTCGGGGCCCGAGAGCGTGCCGGCGTACTCGTTGGCTGGAAGCTCGTCGCTGCGGCCGTTGAGGGCCGTCCCGAAGACGTTCGCGAAGAACAGGACGAGCGAGACCGTCAGCAGGATTCCACCCAGCGCGATCTGGGCCTGCAGTTCGCCCATGCTTCCGACGGCGGCCTCGAACTCGAACCCCTCGTACTGGGGTTCGGCCGTTCGGCGGGGGACGCCCAGGAGGCCGGCGCGGTGCATCGCGTTCGACATGAACGTCATCCCGACGAACCAGACCACGACCTGCCCCAGCGCGACGGAGCGACTCCAGAGTTCCTTCCCGGTTACCTGCGGGAGGAACCAGTAGGTGACCGCCATGAACGTCAGCGCGACGGCGGTGCCGACGGTGAGGTGGAAGTGACCGACGACCCAGAACGTGTTGTGGACGAGGTAGTTGATGTTCATTCCGGCGTTGATCATGCCCGAGAAGCCGGCTGCGGCGAACATCAGGCCGGCCAGGGCCATCCCGGTGAAGACGGGGTCGCGCCACGGCAACGCCTTCAGCCAGCCGAAGTACCCTTCACCGCCGCGCTGGCGGGCGCCATGTTCCATGCTGGCGACGACCGTGAAGGCGGTTAGCAGGCTCGGCAACAGCAGGAACATCGTGTTCGTCATCGCGATGAACTTGAAGCCCTCGGCGATACCGGGATCGAGGTACTGGTGGTGGATCCCCGTCGGCACCGAGAGGATCAGGAACAGGACGAAGACGACGCGGGCCAGCGGATCGCTGAACAGCTTCCCGCCCGAGACCTTCGGCAGCATGATGTACCACATCATGTACGCCGGCATCAGCCAGAAGTAGACGACCGGATGGCCGAAGAACCAGAACAGCGTTCTGGTCAGCAGCGGGTTGACGGTCTCGACGAGCCCGAGCGACCACGGCAGCAGGAACAGCAGGATCGCCGCGGCGACGCCCAGCGTCGCGAGGTACCACATCAGCGTGGTCGTCAGTACCATAAACGTCGGTAGCGGGATGCGCTCGTTGGGGTTCTCGGCCTTCCAGGCCCACCACGAGCGGAACCAGTCGGCACCCGCGAGCCAGGTTCCCACGACGAACAGGACGAGCCCGAGATAGAACAGCGGATGTGCCTGCAACGGAGCGTAGAACGTGAACAGCACCGACGCGCTGATATCGGTTGCGTCGGTGAAGCCGGCCAGGATCGCGACGCCGCTCAGCGTGATTCCGACCGCCATCAGGCCGTACCAACCCCACGTAAACCGAAGGTCCTCGACGCCCCGATCGAGGCTGGTCGTTATCGCCCACGTGAATATGCCGACGAGGAAGAAGATCGTAAACGAGATCACGAGGAAGACGCCGTGAGCGGTGAGGACGGTGTAGTAGTCCGCGGAATCGATAAACCGGTAGTAGCCCGTCCGGTGGAGCGTCTGGATGATCCCGAACACGCCCCCCAGCGCGAGCGCGAGGAACGAGCTGTAAAACGCCGTCCGGATCACCTTCGCCTCGGCCGGGAAGTCGTCGATGTACGCGTTACTCATCGTCATCCTCCTCCTCGAGTTCGTCGACCACGGTCAGCGTCCCGCTGTCCTCGTAATCGTCGACGGTGACCGTCCAGTCGTGGTCGCCCTCGCCGAGATCTGTGGTGTCGACGGTGAACGTCGCCGTCTCGGTCTCGCCGCCGTCGATTGTGACGTTCTCCGCGAGCGCCTCGTCGCCGATCTCGAGCGTGACTGTCGTCTCGATGGCCTCGAGCATACCGTTCTCGACCTCGACCTCGATCGTCGCCTCCTCGCCGGTCTCGACCTCGTCGTCGGCCTCGACGGAGAGTTCGGTCATGTCGAACTCCTCGGCGGGGACGACGTGGAGCTCCCCTTCCATGGTGTGGTGGCCGGAGCCGCAGTACTCGTTACAGACGACCCCGTACTCGCCGGCCTCGTCGAACTCGACGGTCATCGTCGCCACCTCGCCGGGGATCACCATCGTGTTGACGTTCGTTCCGGCGACGCTGAAGCTGTGGATCACGTCCCGGCTCGTCGCGTAGAACGTGACCTCGCTTCCGGCCGGCACCTCGATCGGATCCGGAGTGAACATGAACGTCTGGGCGACGACGTAGGCCTCGTACTCGTTCTCGCCGACCTGTTCGACGCGCGGATCGGCGAACCGTTCGTCCTCGTCGAGTTCGTACGGCTCGACGGTCTCCTCGCTGTCGTCGACCATCGCGATGCCGAGGCCGACCGAGCCGTACGTGATCGTCACGATGAAGCCGACGATCAGGACGAGCGCCCCGATCAGCCACACCTTCTCGTAGGTGTGGATGTTCATGCGAGCCCCACCACCGTCAGAAACGTTCCGACGACCGTCGGCTCGTTTCCGAGGAACTCGACGAAGTACATGAACACCCACAGCAACGCGATAATGAGAAAGTAGAGGGTGATCAGCGCGAGCGTCCCGACGGGATCGTACTCGTCGTGACCGATCTCTCGACGTTGTTCGTCATCCGTCATCGCACACATGCGTTCGGATAAGAACACCCCTTGCATAATCGGCCGAGCCGTTTCTCACCCCGTAAGAACGGGGGTCATTATTAAGGCCGATCGGTCCCCGAGTTCGGGTATGGATCTCGAGGCGCTCTCTCCGCGAGCCGCGCTCGTCGTCGGCCTACTCGCGCTTCTGCCGGTCACCTGGTACGGCCTCGGCAGTTCGCTCTCGGCCGGCGTCGTCTCCGCGATCAACGTGGTGATCATCGTCGCCTGTCTCTACGTTGCGTTCACGCCGGTCCCGGGCGGCCACGGCCACGACTCGAGCGAGGCGTCGTAGTCCGACCGGTTGCCGTTTGAGCACCGCGTTCGGACCCGTGCTCCCGTTACTCGAGCGGTGCTACGCCCTCGTGGTACTCCCTTCCGCGCCTATGACCTCCTCACACGCTCGCTCCGACCGCGTCGGAGCCGATCCCGTTCGCGACCCCGTCGCCAGTTCTACCGGGAGCGACGCGTGTACGCTCTGTGCGTTGCCGACGCCGGCCGATCCGGTCACCGATCCCGGCGTCGAGGGGGCCTTCTGCTGTCGGGGCTGTCTCGACGTCCACCGAACGCTCGAGACGGTCGACGACGCCGACGCCGCAGCCGTCCGCGACCGTCTCGAGACGGAGTCGCCGTCGCTGGACGACATCGAGGGCGAGGACGCCTTCCTCGCGGTCGACGGAATGCACTGTGGCACCTGCGAGGCCTTCCTCGAGGCGCGGGCGACCGACACCGAGGGCGTTCGCGGCGCGGAGGCGAGCTACGCGACGGACACGCTTCGGCTCGTCTACGATCCCGACGCGCTCGAGGCGGAGCGCCTGCCCGAGGTCGTCTCCGGGTACGGCTACGAGGCCCGGAAGCGAGGCGAGGGCCGCGACGAGGAGCCCCGCGACGCCGCGCTTGTGAAGTTCCTGATCGGCGGCGGGATGTTCGGGATGATGGTGATGATCTGGTACGCGGTGTTTCTGTACCCCACCTACTTCGGCTACGAAGCGCTCGCCGATTTCGGGAGCTACGACGGCTACTACGTCGCCGTCAACATCTGGCTCATGACGACGTTCGTCCTCTTTTACACCGGCCTGCCGATCCTCCGCGGGGCCTACGTCAGTCTCAGGGCCGGAATGCCGAACATGGATCTGCTCGTCTCGCTCGCCGCCCTCGGCGCCTACGCCTACAGCACCCTCGCGATGGGGCTGGGTCGAACCGACCTCTACTTCGACGTCTCGGTCGCGGTCGTCCTCGTCGTCACCGCCGGCAGCTACTACGAGGGACGGATCAAGCGCCGCGCGGCCGGCCTGCTCTCGGATCTCGCCGAGGCGCAGGTCGACGAGGCCCGCCGCGCCGACTCCGGCGACACCGTGCCGATCTCCGCCGTCGATCCGGGCGATCGCTTGCTCGTTCGTCCGAGCGAGCGCGTTCCGCTCGACGGGACCGTTCGCGAGGGTCGGGCCGCCGTCGACGAGTCGCTGGTGACGGGGGAGTCGCTCCCCGTCGAGAAGGCCGTCGGCGACCCCGTCCGCGGGGGAACCGTCGTCACCGACGCCCCGCTCGTCCTCGCGGTCGGCGACGAGGCCGAGAGCACCCACGACCGGCTCGTTTCGATGCTCTGGTCGATCCAGAGTTCGAGACCAGGGGCGCAGCGCCTTGCGGACAAACTCGCGACGATCTTCGTCCCGCTGGTCGTCGCGCTCGCGGCCGTCGCGACCGTCCTCTTACTCGCGACCGGTTCCGCCCTCTCGACGGCGTTTCTCGTCGGCCTGACGGTCGTCATCGTCTCCTGTCCCTGCGCGCTGGGGCTCGCGACGCCGCTGGCGATCGCCTCCGGCGTCCAGGGCGCGGCCCGACGCGGGATCGTGGTCGCAGCGGAGACCATTTTCGAGGAAGCGCCCGAGATCGACGTGGTCGTCCTCGACAAGACGGGGACCCTGACGGAGGGATCGATGTCGGTCGAGGCCGTCTCCACCGTCGACGGGGTCGACGCCGACGACCTCCTTCGGCGAGCCGCGGCCGTCGAGTCGCTCTCGGAACACCCGATCGGCGCTGCCGTCGTCGACGCGGCCGAAGCCGACGACGGATCCGGGTTCGCGACCGCCGACGCCGAGAGCTTCGAACGCCACTCTCGAGGCGTGAGCGCTCGTGTCGACGGCGACCGCGTCGTCGCCGGGCATCCCGACTGCTGTCGGGACCTCGGGCAGTCGATCCCGCCCGAACTCGAGTCCCGGATCGACTCGATCCGCGAGGACGGCGCCGTCCCGGTCGTCGTCGCCTGGACCGGTCGCGCTCGCGGCGTGATCGCCGTCGGCGACGCACCGCGAGAAGAGTGGCGGGAGGCCGTCGCGACCCTCGCCGACGGCCGGGAGGTCGTCGTCCTCACGGGCGACGAGGGCGCCGCGGTGGACCGGTTCCGGGACGTCAACGGCGTCGACGAGGTCTTCGCGGGCGTCCCGCCCGAGGCGAAAGCCGAGACCGTCCGACGGCTCCGGTCGCGGGGTCGGGTCGCGATGGTCGGCGACGGCAGCAACGACGCGCCGGCACTGGCCGCCGCCGACGTCGGTATCGCGCTGGGCAGCGGCACCGAACTGGCGACCGACGCCGCCGACGCCGTCGTCGTCGAGGACGACCTCGAGCGGGTCGCGGAGACGTTCGACATCGCGGCCGCCACCAACCGACGCATCCGGCAGAATCTCGGCTGGGCGTTCGTCTACAACGGCGTCGCGATCCCGCTGGCGATCGCCGGGTTGTTGAATCCGCTGTTTGCCGCCGTCGCGATGGCGACGAGCAGCCTGCTCGTCGTGTTGAACTCCGCTCGCTCCCTCTGACTACTCGTCGTCCTCGTCGGCTCCGTCGCGGGTCACGACCCGCTCGACGACCGACCGCTCGCCGTCGTCGTAGACGTACGTCGTTCCGTCCTCCTCGTCGGTCGTCCGCCGGTGACTGCCGTCACAGAACGGAAACGACGCCGAGAGCCCGCACTGACAGACCGCGACGTCACCCTTCTCGTCGTCGATATCCGACGGCTCGAGCTTTCGCGGTCCGTTCGCCTCGAGTTCGACCAGTCGTGTCATCGGTGGCGATGCGGACTCGAGCGACGAAAGCGTTCCCCCGAAGCGGTCGCGAGCGATGACACTCGGCGATCCGAGAGGATCACGTCTCCCTGCAGTCTCCTGCGGTGGCTATTCCCGGACAGGATTCGACATCCTTGATGCATGTGCGCAACCTTCACAACCGAAGACGAGGGCAAAGACGTCGTCAACGCCAACGGCGACCAGATCGGAATCGTCAGCGAGGTCGACGCGGGGACCGCCTACGTGAATCCCGATCCGGGCGTGACGGATACGCTTAAGTCACAGCTGGGCTGGGGTGACGCAGACGAGGATACGTACCCCATCGACGATACCAACGTGAAGGCGATCACCGACCGAGAGATCCGCCTGAAGCGCCTCTAGTTCGCCGGCGAGACACCACCCGAACCGCTCGCGCAGCGAGCCGTTCCAGTCGCCCGCCGTTCTCCCGGATGGCGAGGGCCCCGCTGCTTGCGCGTGCCACCGCCGCTCACTTCCACTGGACGGCCCACTGTACGGGTATGCCACTGCGGGTACCGACGGAAGACGCCTTCGCGGAACTGGGGGAGGACCTGTTTCTCGATCTCACCGACGAGGAACTCGAGTTCTTCGTCGAGATGGCCGAGGGGAAGATGGACTCCTACGAGACGGTCATGTCCTACGATCCGAAGCCGCGGCTGGGCGGCGACGAGAACCGAACGCGCAACGCCGGTCGGCGCGTGACCAGCGAGGAGGATCCGTACAACGCCTGGGTGACCCAGTGTTTCGTCGAGGGCGACGACGGCGGCGACCTCGAGGGCTGGGAGGTCGGCGTCAAGGACAACGTCTCGGTCGCGGGCGTCGAGATGACCTGTGGCTCCTCCGTCGTCGAGGGGTACGTCCCAAACCGGGACGCGACGGTCACCACGCGGCTGCTGGAGGCCGGTGCCGACATCGTCGGGAAGACGAACATGGACGACATGGCGATGACCTCGACGGGCCACAGCGCCTTTGGCCCCGTTCTGAACCCCCACGACGACGACTACCTCGCTGGCGGCTCGAGCGGGGGGAGCGCGGTCGCCGTCGCGAGAGACCAGGTCGACGTCGCGATCGGCTCCGACCAGGGCGGCAGCGTTCGCGTTCCCGCCGCGTTCTGTGGAATCGTCGGCCACAAACCTACCTACGGGCTGGTTCCCTACACCGGCTGTATCGGGATCGAGCACGCGATCGACCACCCGGGGCCGATGGGTCCCGACGTCGAGAGCGTCGCGCGCACCCTCACGGCGATCGCGGGGAGCAACGAACGGGACCTCCGGAACCACAGCTCCGTCCCCGTCGAAGAGTACGCGGAGCAACTGGACGGCGACGTCTCCGACCTCTCGATCGGCGTGCTCGAGGAGGGGTTCGACCGCGAGGGAGCCAACGAGAAGATCCTCGACGCCACGCGGGAGGCGATCGATCGACTCGAGGCCGAGGGCGCGACCGTCGAGGAGGTCTCGATCCCGATGCACCTCGACGCGAAGGACATCCACGACGTCTGCACCTCCGAGGGGCTGCTCGACGCCATCTCCGGGGAGGGACTGGGCCACGGCTGGAAGGCGTGGTACAACCGATCGTGGATAGAATCGTTCGGCAAGTACCGCCGAGCCCAGAGCGATGACTTCCCGCCCCGGCTCAAGCTGCTGTTGCTCATGGGGTCGTACACCAACACCGAGTACCACTCGCGGTACTACGCCCGCGCGATGAACCTCGTCGTCGACCTCACCGAACGGTACGACGCGGTCCTCGAGGAGTACGACCTGCTGGCGATGCCGACTGCAGTGACGAAACCACCGAAACACGAGCTCGACCGGGATCAGTACGATCGCCTTCGCGAGAACAACCTCGTCCACAACGCGACGCCGTTCAACCGAACCGGCCACCCCGGCGTCAGCGTCCCCGCCGGCGAGGTCGACGGCCTTCCGGTCGGCCTGATGCTCGTCTCCTCCCGGTTCGACGATTCGACGGCGCTGAACGCGGCCTACGCCCTCGAGCAGGCCTGACCGTTGTCTCGCAAGTTGCAACAGTTATCCGACTGTACGTTCAAGCCTTCGTCACGATGAAACCCACGATGGAGGAACTCGACCTGGAGCATGAACTGGTGCAGCTACTCGCCCGCGAGGCGGTCCGCGCCGCGATGGAGACGCCGCTACAGGAGCCGATCCTCGAGGCCGTCGAGGGATCGATCGACGAGCCGGCCGCGGCGACTGGCGGAGCGGTCGAGGACGACGAGACCGAGTTCGCGGTCGACGAGGGCGGCGAGGACGAGTTCGCGGCCGATGAGGGCAGCGAGGCCGAAGCGGGGGTCGACGCCGAAACCGAGACCGAGGGCAAGAGCGCGTTCGCGAAGGCCACGCAGGGACTGCTCACGTTCCTCGTGATGTTCGCGGTCCTCTACGTCGTTTTCAGACGGCTGGCCGGCGACGACTGACCGCTGCTGCTCGAGACGTCTCGCGAGCTTCGACCCAACCGGTCCGACGGATGGTACTCGCCGGACGGTTCCATATCCGCTTCTTTCCGCCGTTACGTCACTACGAAAAGAGGCGTCTCGGTACCCCTGAAAACGACGGTTCGTTACACGACGAACGTCAGAACGAAGGCGCCGACGAGTACGAGTCCGATCCAGAGGCTGAAGACAATCGCCGCGTGCTTTCCAGTCAGTGCCTCGCCGTCGAGGAGTTCGTTCGTCTCCATCGGTCGAAGCTGAGGGTACCGCCGGTAGTGAACTGCTACCCGATTCCCGGACGACGAGAATCGTCGATATCACTACACGCATCGGTTGATCCACGGCGAGCGACTCCGTTGCCGTCCGTGGTCAACGGACGACCGTCACCGGAACCTGCGCGCGTCGGACGACCTGCTCCGCGACGCTTCCCAGCAGGACCCGCGAGACGCCCGATCGGCCGTGGCTGCCGAGCACGATCCCGTCGACCTCGTTCTCGTCGGCGAACTCGACGATCCCTCGAGGCGGCGAGCCGACGACCGTTTCGGTCTCGATCGATCCGCCGTGCTCGGCGGCGAGTTCCCGGGCGGTCTCGAACAGCGTCTCGGCTTTCTCCTCCTCGAGTTCGACGGCACGCGGGAAGTTGTAGGGGGCATCGCTTCGGTACGCCGAGACCGACGGGTTGACGACGTGCAACGCCGTGATGTCGGCCTCCGGGAACGTCTCGAGGGCGTGCTCGAGGGCCGCCCGCGCCGGTTCGGAGTCGTCGAGTGGAACGAGGATTCTCATAGGAGACCGTTCGACCGCCCGGCACATATACGGGGTCGGCAGTTCCCGGTCGCTGGGAGGAGACTCGAGTGTCCTGGGCTGTCGGAGCGTTCGGCACCGGTGAGACCCTGGGCCAGTGTTGCATGGCGGATTCGCTTCCGGTCTTCCCCACGAGCCGAAAGCGTCATCTCGCGTCCCAAAGGGGTCTGAACGTCCTCGCTATCCTGCATCAAGCGAACGCGGCTTTGCGGGAGGACGCATCGACACGGCTCGAACTGTAGACGATCTCGCAGCACGGTCGGTCGACTATCAAAATACAGGGAGATTAGAGCGGATCGTCAGTAACGACACTCTTGCTTCGATTTTCGGACTCACCCAACGAGTCGGGAGTAATATCGAACTCGAAGGCTTCGTTCGGAATCGAAAGCGTTGCACAGACGTTCGGGACGTCGACGATTCCACTGATCCGTCCCTCGACCGGGACGGTACTTAGCAGCATATACGCTTGCTCACGGCTGTAGCCGAACTTCGCGAGGTAATCGATCGCCTCGAGTGCGGCTCTTCGGTAGGCGACGTGGGCGTCCATGTACCGCTGCTCTCCGTCTTCGGTGACGGAGTAGCCCTCGAACGTAACCCAATCCGAGAAGTCCGGACCGCGGTGACCCGGCTGGAAGATCGGATGATCGACGCCGTGTTTCTCCATTCCGTCTTTGACGACGTCAACACGGAGATCGGCGTATCCTGCCATTTCGATACCACCGCAAAACGAGATCTCGCCGTCGCCCTGTGATGCGTGCATGTCGCCCATCGAAAGCTTGGCACCCTCGACGTAGACCGGGAAGTAGATCGTCGTTCCGAGCGAGAGGTCCTTGATATCACAGTTGCCACCGTTTTCACGGCCGGGAACGGTGCGGGCTCCCTCCCGCGCAGCTTCTTCGGCTTCGTCGGAATCCATCTCACCCATCAGTGCAGCCGTTTCGGTCGGTGGATTCGCAACCGGTGGGTCTTCCTCGCCGGTCGGATGGTTTTGAATCGATTCCGGATCTTCCTCGTGTTTCTCTATCAGCTCCCGTTCACGCGTATTCCATTCCTCGAGGAGTTCGTGTGACGGGGCAGTTCCGATCAGTCCGGGGTGGATCTTTCCTTCGTACCGAACGTCCGGGACGTGTCGCGATGAGACGACGGTGCCGTCGACGTCCCAGATCGTTTTCGCGGCGTCCGGGAAGTGATCCGTCAGAAAACCGCCGCCGTTCTGCTGGGAAAAGATTCCGTTGAACCCCCACTCCATCTCCTGGAGCGGTCCGAGATCGAGCAGTTCGACTTTGAGCAAGTCTCCGGGTTCGGCGCCGTCTACCTCGACCGGTCCACTGAGATAGTGGACCTGTTCCAGTTCGACGTCCCGGATATCGTTCGGGTTCTCGTCGTTGTGGATCTGTCCGCCCGTCCAGTCGAGCATCTCCAGCCGGAAGGTGTCTCCCGGTTCTACGGAGACGGTTGCCGGAATGTCCGGGTGCCATCGATTGTGCGGTGTCTTGTCGGGCTGTTCGTCCGGGTCTCGTTCCGTATCAACGCTAAATCGTGTTTCTGGCATAGGAGCACATCTATTGGCACATGCCAACAACCCACATCACATGGCTAGCCGTTATAAAGGTTGACTACGGATCCGGTGTACGTTCACGGGTGTGATATGGGAAGGGCCACGCGTCGCACCAGCCACGTGTAGCTCTCGGCGATGCTCAGATATCCCCACCGTCTTCGCCCACGCCCTGCTCACCGCTTTCCGCTGATAGTTTCCGTCGTCCTCGAGTGGGCCGGAGGGACGAAACCCGTCAGTGTAGACGGTCAGCGACTCCTCTCGTGGTTATAGGAGGGAAGTCTAGGCCGGGATTGTCGATTGGTTTTGTGAGAGCGGTACCAAGTTCACCGACAGTCCGAGTAGCATGATCTGGCAGAATAGAGGAAATAGAGCTTACTAGTCCTCGGTATCATTTCAGGGATTCGTAACTTGTGCTCGGCCCCTGATGCGAAGCTACGAATTGAGGCAAGATTGCTGCGCCCAGCTTGAAGGAATATAGTCCTCCACAAAAGTTCTATGTTACTCTAAAACGAAGTGAGCATATGCCTGGTTCCACTGGCCCCGAAGAATTCGACGATGTCAACGAGGCGGTTGGTGCGGAGTGGGAAGACGAGACCACCCCCTACGAGCGCGTCCGCGAGGTCATTAGCCGCGCGTACACCCCGGTTTCCGCAGACGCTGTCGCCGACACTGCACGCACGTCGCCGAAGACGGCACGAAAACACCTCAACGCCCTCGATGATGAAGGATTCGTCACAAGCGATACCGGCGAGAACGGTGGTACGACCTACCGACGCTCACCGGAGTCACTCGTTGTCGAGCAGGCGGCAGACATCCGAGAGCACGTCTCGACGGAGGAGTTGATCGCTCGCGTCTCGGAAATGCGAGAGCGCATTAGCGACTTTCAGGCCGAATACGGTGTCGAATCACCAGAGGAGTTACTCGTCGAACGAACAAACCAAACCCTGTCCGAGGCGGCCGCGACCCACGACGATCTCGACCCCGAGACGATCCGGGAGTGGCAGACGACGCGTCGAAACCTCGCGTTTGCCAACGCTGCACTCTCGATCGCCAACGCTGAACGGTTCGTTGGCGACGAGTCGCGGCCGAATGGAAGCGCACTCGCCCCGTAACAAATGGGTGAGCACAGTACGACGGAGGAAGGACACTCGCTTCGAGGCCCGATTGATCGGGCAGCCCTTCTCGCCATTCGAGAGGTGTTCAACACCGACGAGCCGCTAGCGACCGCGGAGTTAGACGACTATCTGGATCCGAAGAGGCTCGAAGTTACGTACGATGATGGCCTTCGTGGAGCCGACACGGCGCGCATCGACGTCCAGTGGACGACACAAAACGACTACACGTTCCATTATACAGATTCACGCGGTGTGAATCTACGGTGGGGCAAACATCCACACAATAATGATTACGTCAACGTCCGTGGGCTCGAACATTACCATTCGCCGCCAAATGCATCCTCCGATCCGAGCGAGGTCGAGGCTTCCTGTATTACCCAATCACCGGAGAAACTGGTTACGCGGGCAGTCCTTAAGCTATGGCGAGTCGCCTACCACGCTGAATCGGTCTCTCGCTTAAACGCAGAGAGCAATCCACCCTGAGCGTGTCATAGAGTTACCTTGGTAATCTCTACCTAGAAAAACGGGGATCTTACCTCAGAGACCGCTCAGGGGAAGATTCTGAATGGGAGTGTTAACAAAATGATGAGAGCCTAGGCCGGGTGATTCCCCGGTTTCTGAGTCGTCGTGAGGCGATCGAGAAGGCCAGCCTCGAGCCATGCAGGACTCATCCGCGTCTGGTACGTGCAACCGTTAGTGACCAGGATTCATCGACAACATCTGGATTTCTCGAGAGACGATGGTACGAAACGAGGGATTTCGTCATCACGTATCAGACGGACCGTGAGCACGGGGGCTCTCCATTCCTCCAGTGGACACATCTTCCTGACGCAGATGAAATCAACGTATCACACGGCGGGTCAGACGACGTGCAAACGCTGACGCCGCCATCTCATCATCCGGGCAAGAATCGGTTTCATCCGCTCCGAGTTCTGTCCCACGTGCTTGCTACCATCGAAGAATGTACGAAATAGGGGGTTCACGTCGTCCCGGTCGAGCAACCCGATACCGTCGGTGACAGTACCTTTGGTGTCAGCAGTTTCCATCACCAAGGCCTCTAGCTCTTGTATAGGTTTGCTATCAGTGATCTTTGAAACACTACTTATTGTAATTTAGTCATATCGTCTCAAATCACGAAAGGGTTTTATAAATTGTTTGCGTAATATGAGACCACATGGTGGAAAAGAGTCACTTCCGACTATTATCACATCTTGTAGTAGAGGGTGGGTCGGAAGTGGGTATCAGTACGCTCGCTGATCAACTCGGTTGGAGCGCCGGCCACACCTCACGTATCGTCTCCGAATTAGAAGCCTACGGCTACGTCCAAACCGAGCAAAGCGGTCGGCAAAAGTTGGTTTCTCCGACGGATATCGAACCAATCCAGCAACTCGAGGGACTTCTCACGGAGTATAGCCACATGAATCTGCCCGATCTCATTGCTGGCGCTGGGTTACTCGTGCTCTATTATCTCGATCGAAGACGGACCGCAACCGAGTTGGCCGAACTGAGTGGTGTTAGTCAGGCGACAATATACCGTCGGTTAGATGACTTTCAGCGCGTTGGTGTCGTTGGGAAATCGAAGTCCCAGTATCGTCTCAATGATCCGTTCGCAGAGTTGGCCTCGATCGCTCGAGGACTGCTCCACCAGAAGCATCGTCGCGAAGCAGAGCGACACGCGAGTGGGCTCAACTTTCTCTGGGAAAGACACGACGAAATCCTCTTCGCCTGCGACAGTGACGTTACTGCTGACGGATTTTACCTGACCGGGCCTGCCCTGTTCGAAGCGTTCGATGTCCCGCTTCTCACGAGGGATCGGCGACACTACTTCCGGACAGACCGACTCTCCGAGATCACTCCCGCAGAATTAGTCTGCCACACACTGCTAATCGATGACGGTTCCCGGTACCGAACGTACTGTCTCTTGTTGATACAACGACAGGATATCGAGAGAACGGCACTACGGGAACGTGCTGAACACTATCTCCCCGAAGCAGGGATCGATCTGCGCGCCATCGTCGATGAACTCATAGAATACTTAGAGACAGACGGAACGACAACAACCGAGCAACTGCCCAAATGGGAAGACTTCAAACAGACGGCCAGAGACTATGAGATCACTGTATGAGTTCTCGTGAACGATTCGGTCGAAATTATATCGAGGACGAGGCAGCCCTTCGCAGGCTAATGGGGGTACTCGACGACCTCGGCTACGAGGAAGTTACCGATCTCGGTGACGAGTACGATCGATTAGGAGCGCGTCACTGCGTTCGAAACGATGCCGGCTGTCAGTTCGACGTCTTCTATCGACAGATTGCCGATAAGCTGTATTTTAGCGACGGAATGCAAGCGCGGAGTGAAGCATTTCTTTTGGACGAGTCCTTCTCAGTCGGTCTCGTTTCGTTCGAGGACATCTTTCTCTTCAAGGCCGTCGCAGAGCGTCCAGACGATATCGGTGACATGGCGACACTCGTCCAGACAGATCTCGACTTCGATGTGATCGAAGACGAGATCGAACGCCAGGTCGACCTCTTGGGAGGAGAGCAATTTGTCACAGTGATCTCCGAATCGCTGGAACGGCTCGATCAGAACGAAGGTATCCAAACACCCCTCGACGATGTCGTCCGGGAGTACTACCAACGGTACATGAACGGGTACGAACTCCGGTTACAGTTGGACGAGGACACCGCAAAACCCGTCAGCGAACTCGCGTCGACGTTAGACGTATCAGAAGAAGAAATAGAACGTCGATACAAGTATCTCGAGCAGTACGGGTTCGTCGAACGGACCAGAGAAGGGATACGAGATACCGGGAAGCGCGACGCATTTCAGCGGTCCTGATAGCTCGTCCTACTTTTCCAGAGAGTCGCCGAATTCGTTCTGGAACCCTTCGAGAAGCCGTCCGAAGCCGGATTGGAGGAAAAACTCGGCGTCCTCTTTCGCCTCGAGGAGGTGCTTTCGGCGTTTGTCCGAGTACTCCGTTGCCATCTCGTCCAATTCGACGGCGAACGCCTCGATCGTCTCCTCGTCCTCGAGGGAGTCGTAGGTTCTGAACACATCTTTCAGCCCGCGCTTGGCTGATTGCCTGACACGACCGTCCTCGTCCGTCAGTGCCTCCAGCAGGAATCCACCGATTTCGTCCGTTTGTTGGCGAATAGTGTCCACATCTGCCTCGACCGATCGGTCGCTCTCAGCGACGGCGAACACCAGTGCGATCCCCGGCGTCAGTCGTTCTGCAACCCGGGCGGTCGCCTGTCGGACGTATCCGTCATCGCTCTGAGCGTAGATGGAGGTCAACTCGTCAAAGCAGGTTTCGAACAACTGAACCCGTTCATCGAGATCTAACTCCTCAATTTCGTCGATCGTCTCGGTAACCTGCTCGGAATCACCTGATCGAATGTTGGCCGCAAATTCGTCCCACCGTTGTTCCATATCGATCTATTGGGCCACCTAGTCCATAATACTCGGCGTATTGGAGGCACCATGAAGTGAAGACAGGAGGGGCGTACTTTCGAGGATGTCGACAGCCTCGACGGCCGCAACGATGATCGGTCTGGACGCATCCCGTACGGTTTTGCGTTCCGACCACTTCTCATCTACTATGCCGTTTAGTGTGAGTTGGCACACGCTCCTCGAGGAACTCGATGATCTCCCGGATGGAGCGACACTCGTCACGCCCCTGTCGCACAATCGGTTCCGGATTAGTGACGTACAGGAGCAACGTGTCATCATCAGCTTCGAGGACAAAGACGAACAGCGACCACTCCAGCGCGATCAGTTCGAGACGCTGTACCGGCGCATCACCGATGCACCGAACGGGTTCCAGCTCGACCGGCTCCCGCCTGATGCCGATCCCTACCCGGCGGTGTGGAGCCTCCATCCTCGATTCGAGATCGACGAGGATGCTGGCGTGATCGTCGAGACCGATGGGCCGACAGCGACACAGCTGCTCGAGGCCGAGACCGAGCCGGAGACCGAAGACCGGACGGAGCCCGATCTCGATGTGTACGCCGACGCGCTCCTGCTGGTTGATGCGCTCGAGCGCCACGACGTAACCACGCTGGAGGAGATGGAAACGGAGGCACTGGTCAATCTGTACACCCTACTCTCGGACGTCCAGCGCAACGCCAACGGGTTCCGCCAGGATGTCGCCGACGTACTCCTTAATCGCCTCCACCACGATCGGCCGGTCAACGGTCCGTTCGGCTCCGTCCAGCGGACGACTCGGCGCAACCGTACGCTCAAGGACGACGAGGAAGTTCTGGCGGCACTCGAGGACGCTGGAATCGATCCCGAGCGTGTCATGGGTGTGGACCGCAACAAGGTTGATGACGCGCTCGAGGTGACAGAGCTGGCCGAAAGCGACGTCTACGAAATCAACGAAAGCGAGTACGTTCGAAAGGCCGAGGTAGACGAGGAGGTCAAAGAGACGCGGTTACAGGGTCTCAAAGACCAACTCGCAGCGACAGAAGGCGAAGAAGCCCAGGAGCTACGCCAAGAAATCGAGGACCTGGAGGACCGCATCGACGAACTCACGAGTTTCCGGACGGGAGCGGAGGTACACGAGTGACGGCGACCATAGCAGCGTTAGACTCGAGGTATTTGCACTCTAATCGCTTTATTAGATAACCCGATTACGAACTGGCCGTTGGACGGAATAATTCGGAGGAACTTCGATTTCTTCCGAGCGCGGTCGCTCCGATTGTGCCTCCGTGAGTGCACTGTTGATAGACTCTACGTAGGCAACCAATCCTTCCCAGTCGTTATCCCTAAGGCCAAGATCCGCCTGCGAGTAGGTTTGGTACGTCCTGTGGGGCATTCTATCTACTCGAGCACCGAGCAGTGCTTCTCTGAAGAGGCGATTGCACAGAATTCGTGGATAGGTCAGAGTCGGCCGATGTGACCTGTACAGAAAATCACACAGTTCCCTTTTGGAATCGTAAGGCCGCGATGACCCCCGTTCGCAATCCTGTTGAACTCCATTCTGGAAGGGAAGGGTTCTCAACCCGAAAATGATGCATCTAGCCGTTACAAAATCTGCACCTTGCGGTGAGAGACACTGGTCACAGTGTAGGAAATGTAACGGCTTCGCCGGGTTTGACTGTATGAGCTTCTTGTCCTGGCCTTCCGAAACGAACACACCCGCCGCTACGGGTGCATAGACAGGATTTAACCAAAACGCAGTAAGCCTAGGCCGGGATTTGAACCCGGGCTCTCGTCCTTACCAAGGACGCGCTTTACCGCTAAGCTACCCAGGCGCGTAATTCGTGGTTCGCCCGTGGCGAATTTATCCCTTTCGAAACCCGTCCCGCGGGAGCTACCGCTCGAGCGAACCGACGGCTCGAGCGCTCGTTCAGGGAGAGGACTATAGTAACAACTGAAACTGTTTGCACATCGATCGCACGACTGTCATGCGATCGGGTGCGCACTGACTTTCAGTGGCTACTATAGAACCCGAGTTCACGGACGGTTACCGTCCGCTCGAGGCTATCGCTCGAGACCATATCACGACGACGCGAGAATCGGCGAGAGCCTAGGCCGGAATTTGAATCCGGGGTCTCGTCCTTACCAAGGACGCGCTTTACCGCTAAGCTACCCAGGCGCACTCGTTCGTTGCGTCGAGTCCATTTTAGGGGTTTCGATTCGCCACCGGGCGTGGGTGGCCGTGGCGCGGTCAGCTGTCGGTCACGGAGGTCGCCCGGTCGGTCGTCGACTCCTCGAGGGAGCGCTCGGAGACGCGGCTTTCGGTACCGACCGTCGACCGCTCGGCGGGGGGAAACGACGTCCCCGCGGCTGCGGCGATTTCGTCCGCGCGCTCGAGTAGGGACGGCGACGGGCTCTCGTCGACGGCTGCGGCCCCGGCCAGGACGGCCAGTTCGAGGACGTCCCGCTCGAGGGTCGCGTCGCGGGTCGTCGCCGCCTCGGTGCCGTCGCGCTCGTCGAGTCGGTGGGTTTGCTCGCGGCCGAACGCCCGGACGGTGCGGACCGCCTTGTCCGCGGCGTCGGTTCGAGCGAGCAGGTAGAAGCCGCGAGCGACGAGGATGTCGGCCGCGAGGATCTCCATGTCGCCGTCGACGTCGGTGTCGCCGTCGGCGTCGGCCCACGGTTCGTCGTGAGCCAGCGATCGCGTGAGCCGGAGCCCCTCGTAGATGAGCTGTACGCCGGCGGCGTGGGTGGCGATCCCGTCGTCCGAATCGTCGCCGTCCCGGACGGTCGTTTCGCTCGGTGCGACGGCCCCGGCGCTTTCGAACGTGAGCGCGCCGGGAAGCATCGACGCGCTCTCGAGCGTGGACTCGATGAGCTCGTAGAGCGCCGGTGGTTCGACGTCCGTGACGGCCTCGATGGCCACACGCCGACAGCTGTCCGCCTGTTCCATCATAGGGCCGTTACGAGGGAGCAGGCAAAGACCTTTGGAAACGCCGAGTAGACTCGTCGCATGATCGACGTCGACAGCGAGGGATCGATCCGGACCGTCACGATCGACAGGCCGGAGCGACGAAACGCGCTGACCGAAGCCGGACTCGAGGCCCTCGAGCGGGCGGTCGCCGACGCCGACGAACCCGTCGTCGCCCTCCGTGGCGCCGGCCCCGCGTTCTGTGCCGGCGCCGACCTCTCGGTCGTCGCCGAACTCGACGGGGACGACGCCGAGGCGTTCGCCCGGCTGGGCCAGCGCGTCGCCCGTACCATCGAGGACAGCGACGCGATCGTCGTCGCCGAGATCGACGGCCCCGCACGCGGCGGGGGGCTCGAGCTCGCGCTCGCCTGCGACGTGCGGGTCGGGACGCCCGACTCGACCTACGGCGAGCCCGGCGTCACCTTCGGCCTGTTCGGCGCCTGGGGCGGGACCGTCCGGCTTCCGCGGGTCCTCGGGGAGGGCGACGCCCTCGAGTTCGCCTGCACGGGTCGGGTCGTCGGCGCCGAGGAGGCGCTGCGGCTGGGACTGATCTCCCGACTCGAGGAGCGGCCACGGACGGTAACCGAGGAGATCGCCGCGAACGAGACCGACGCGCTCGCCGTCCTGAAGCGGCGAATCCGCGACGATGCCGACCGGAACACTCAGGAGCGACGGGAGGCCGAAGCGTTCGGCGAACTCGCAAACGCCTACGCCGGATCGCTCGACGGGCTGCTCGACTGAGACGGACCGCGGCTCGTCCGAGTTCCGCCGGCCGAATCGCTTTTTCCGTCCGGCGTGGAGGCTACCGGTAGATGCCCGGACCCGCCTTTCTGACCGGCGAGCGCGTCGCGTTGCGAACGATCGAGGAGGAGGATCTCGAGTTCCTCCAGACGCAGGTCAACGACCCCGCGATCTGGCGGCCGATCGGCAACTCGATGCCGCTCAACACCGAACAGGAGCGGGAGTTCTTCGAGGAGGCCGTCTGCGCCGACGACGCGATCCACCTCCTGATCACCGTCGACTCAACCCCGGTCGGAACGATCGGGCTCGACACGATCGACTGGCGAGCCGGCAGCGGCGAGGTCGGCTACTGGATCGCTCCCGACTACCACAGGCGGGGGCACGGAACCGAAGCCACGGAGCTGGTGCTCGAGCATGGGTTCGACCAGCTCGGCCTCCACCGCCTGTCGGCTCGCGCCTTCGCGTTCAACGACGGCTCGAAGCGCCTCCTCGAGTCCGTCGGCTTCACCGAGGAGGGGGTTCACCGCGACGCCGCGTTCGTCGACGGCGAGTACCGGGACGTCCACTGGTACGGACTCCTGGAAGAGGAGTGGCGCTCGGCCTGACTACTCGAGAGGGTCCGGCGACGGCGGCACCCGGCGCTTGTGCATACTCCGTTCGTACATCCGCCGGACTTTCTCGACGGTTTCGACCTCGACGCCGAGCTCTCGAGCGGCCACGTCGGCCGATAGCGGGCCGTCGATGTGGGTGACCAGGATCGAGTCGAGGGTCTCGTAGTCCATTCCCATCTCGTCCTCGTCGGTCTGGTCCTCCCAGAGCTCGGCCGTGGCTGGTTTGGCCGCGAGGTCCTCCGGGACGCCGACGTGGCGCGCGAGCTGGCGGACCTGTGCCTTGTAGAGGTTTCCGATCGGGTGGCAGTCGACGGCGCCGTCGCCGTACTTGGTGAAGTAGCCGACGGCGCCCTCGCTTCGGTTCCCCGTCCCGAGCACGAGCCGGCTCTCGTGGTTCGCGACGAGATAGTTGAGCACGCCGCGGACGCGCGCTCGAGCGTTGCCGACGGCCATCCGGTCGCCCTCGGCTTCGGGATAGGCGCCCAGAAGCGAGTCGACGATCGGTTCGATTTCGATCACGTCGTAGCTCATCCCCAGCTCCCGGGCGACGCGTTCGGCGTCGCTCATGTTGTCGTCGCCGCTGACCCGCGCCGGGAGGACGAGTCCGTGAACGTTCTCGGCGCCGAGCGCGTCGACCGCGAGGTGCGCGACGAGGGTGCTGTCGATGCCGCCCGAGAGCCCGAGCACTGCCCCCTCGGCACCCGCCGCGTCGATCTGTTCGCGAACGAAGTTCGTGATGTGGTCGCGTCGTCGATCTAGCTCCGCGTCCGAAAAGTGAAGCTCGAGCATCGACAGACGGTACGGTGGGACTACCCTAATACTCTATCCCAAACGGGACGACGTGGACGGTCGGTCAGTTTTCGGTCGCGGGCTCGAGGGAGAACGCCACGTCGGAAATCGATCTCACCCGTACGGAATATCGCCCTCGCGAAGACGGAGCGTTTAAATTCGTAGACCGGAAATCTCCGATGCGGAGCGCGGTTGGTCCAGCGGTAGGACAGCTGCCTCCCACGCAGCTAGCCCGGGTTCAAATCCCGGACCGCGCATCCTTCGCCGTTCCGTGAAAATCCAGGATGGTAGCCGATCGACACGGAGTTACAATTCCATCGTGACTTCGCGCTCACTCCGGGGGCAGTAAGGCTCTCGAGGAGTTCGAGGAACAGCCGGAGACTCGCCTCGAGTCAGTTCCCGGCGAGTTCCCGACTCACCGTCGCGAACAGTACCGCATCGCACGTGTAACATGTGAACACGTCGGGCTCGATCGTCCGACTCGCTTCGCCCTCGTGGACCGTCACCGTATCCGGCTCGACCTCGAGTTCCAGCTCTTCGCCGCAGTGTGGACAGATCGCCATACGACGGGTACGGCAGCGAGTCCTGTATGCGGACTGCACGCAGGTGCGCTCTCGAGTGTCCGACGACGGCGTCGGCTCTGAAAGAGTCCGGCGGATCGTCCCCTTATACGGATTGCTGTAACGATTTACCGGCGCAACCGCGACCCGTGCGGCGGTTGCGCCGGTAATGACTTACAGTAAACCGTATTAGAGGTAGCCGAGCAGCGTTCCGACCAGCACCAGCACCCACATTGCGACGCCGGCGAGCAGCAGGTCGTTGAACCGGCTCTCTCGAGTCGCGCGTTTGGCCGCGCCGGCGGCGATCAGCCCGAGCGCGACGACGACGAGGCTCCGCTGGAAGACGACGTCGAGCGGGATGACGTCGACGCCGAGTAGCCCGTAGTCGAGCCAGATCGCGAGTGACAGCGAGCCGGCGGCGGCGACCGCGGCGTCGAGGCGGCTGGTGAGCCCGCGGGCGATCAGGTACGTCGCGGCGGGGATCCCGACCGCGATCACCGGGTACAGCAGCGCCGCGATCATGTGGGGCGTGAGGAAGCTTGCCCGTCGCTCGAGCAGGAGACCGCCCATCCGGACCCCGAGGAACAGCGCGAGGATGGCGAAGACGAGCACGAGGTGACCCGCCTCGAGGCGGTCGTAGGCGGCCGCGAGCCGCCGTCGATCGACGTCGGTGAGGCCGCGCTCGAGGCCCTCCTCGGCGGGCGGCGTTCGTTCCTTGCCGATGCTCTCGGCGGTCGGTCGCCGATAGCGACGGCCCGCCGCGAGACCGACGCCGGCGGGGAGGACGACCATCGACGTCAGGTCGACGACGGTCGCCCAGCCGTCGGCGTCGGAGGGGCCGGCGTTGTCGATGTGGATCCGACGGACGTCCGTGTCGGTGTCGACGCCGGGCAGGTTCATGAAGTCCTGCTCGACTTTCGTCTGTGCCGCCTCGACGCCGTCGACGCGGTGGCGGAGGGTGAACCAGTCGAAGTGCTCGGTGTGGGCCTGCATGGCGATCCACTCGTCGTCGGGGTTCGGACTCTCGTAGAGCCGAATGTGGTAGCGCTGGCCGTAGTAGTCCCCCTCCTCGAGCTGGAGCGACTCGGTGGCCCAGTAGCCGTTCTCGCCCTCGCCCGGATCTACCCAGGCGTAGCGGGTCGTCCCGGTGGCCTCACCCCAGGCGATCCCCGTCGCGTGGCGGTGTTCCTCCTCGAGGACGGTCGCGTTCTCGACCTCCTCGGGTGCCTCCTCTTCGACGTCCTCCTTGACGTCTTCGACCTCCTCCCAGTCGCCGTCGCCCCGCTCGCTCATCGCTCGGAGCACGTCCTCGCTTTCCCCGCGGACGATGACGTTGATCGGGCTCCGTTCACGGAACTCCTCCTGGGGGCTCAGGAACCGCCAGAACTCGCTCTCGGAGTCCTCGAGGGAGACGAGCTCCGGCGTCTCCTGGGTCTCTTCGGTTACCTGCTCGTCGACGGAGTCGGTAAACAGCAGCGACGGCCCGCCGATAAACAGCACCGCGACGACGACGAGGGCGACTGCGACCACGTGCGAACGGCGCATTTCCGGCCAGTTGTGAGAGCTGACCTATCAATCTACCCGTTGCTGTCTCTGGCTCCTACGTCGGCGCAATGACACCTCTAATGGACTGTTCGACCGGACGGGTCTCCGACCGTCCCGCAATCGCTACGAGTCGGGTTTCCAGCTCATCGTCAGCGTCACCGTCTCGCGGTTCCCGCGGAGTCTGGAGGAACGCTCGACGACGTCGACCGAGACCGAGACGTCCTCGGAGTGCCCAAGCGAGACGGTCTTGTTGCCGACCGGGACATCGACGCCGTTCTCGCCGTTCTCGAACCGTCGGGAAAGCTCCGAGAGGTACGTCGCGAGTTCGCTTCGGCTCATCATCTCGTCGTTGGTCGTCCGTTCGGCCATACGTGTAGCCTAGCGACCGCTCCAGAAGAAAATATGGGCTGCGATCCCATCCCACTCGATCACGCCGCCACCCGAGGAGAGACGCGTGACCTTTTTGCCCGCGAGCGGCTATGCGCGGACGATGAACGTCGCCGTCGGAATCGTCGCCCAACGGGACAACGAGCGGGCACAGGCTCTCGCCGCGACGCTGATCGATACCCTCGAGGACGCCGCGACCGTCGTCGACGAGGCGACCGCTGTCGCGATCGACACGGACGGCGTCCCGGTCGCATCGATGGCGGAGTGCGATCTCGTCGTGAGCATCGGCGGCGACGGAACGCTGCTGTTCGTCGCCCGCGAGGCCGGCGGGACGCCGATCCTCGGGGTCAACCTCGGCGAGGTGGGGTTTCTCAACGCCGTCTCGCCCGACGACGCCGTCGCCGCCGTCGCCGACGCCGTCGAGACGCTTCGCCGAACGGGTGCGATCGACGGCCGCGAACTCGATCGGCTTCGGGCCGCCGGCGAGGGCTGGTCCCTCGAGCCGGCGCTCAACGAGGTCGTCGTCCACGGTTCCCGGCGCGGCCACGGCGGCGGCGCGACGATCGAGATCCGCGTCGACGGCGAACGCTACGCGGAGAGTCACGCCGACGGCGTCCTCGTCGCGACGCCGACGGGATCGACGGCGTACAACCTCGGCGAGGGCGGCCCGCTCGTCCGCCCCGGAACCGACACGCTGATCATAAACCAGATGGCTGCGACCGACGCGATGCCGCCGCTGGTCGTCGACCGCGACGCGGAGATCACCCTCGCCGTCTCGGGAGCCGAGACCGCCTACGCGATCAGCGACGGCCGGAGCCGACGCGAACTCGAGCCGCCGGCGACCGTCGACGTCTCGGTCGCGGACGACCCAGTCACGCTCGCCGGACCCCGGACCGACTTCTTCGAGGCTCTCGAGAAGCTCGAGTGATCACTCGCCCTCGAGCAGGCGCTCGAGCTGTGCCGGCGGGACCGCGCCGCGGGCGGCGTATCCCTCGTGGACGAACGTCGGGACCCCGGTGACGCCCCGCTCTCGAGAATCGGTGAACAGCTCCTCGAGCTCCGCCCGGAGCCCGTCGTCGTCGATCGCGTCGCGGATCTCGTCAGCGGGAAGGCCGGTGTCCTCCGCGATTGAGACCAGCACGTCTGAATCGCCGATGTTCCTCTCCGCCTGCCAGAGCGCCTCGTAGATCGCCGCGTCGAACGCGGGCCACGCCTCGGGGTACTGCTGAGAGACGTACCACGAGGCCTGCTGTGCCGGCAGCGAGTCGACCTCGATCGCGAGCGTCCGGCTCATCTCGACGTCGTACTCCTCCTGGAGTCGGCGGACGTTCTCCCGGGCCTGCTCGAAGTAGTCGTCGTCCTTCCCGTCGTCGACCGAGTGATCGATCGACCCGTCGTCGCGGCGCTTGTCCCGTCGCAGGTCGAACGGGTGCCACTCGACCTCGAGTGGCTCCTCTCGCCGCTCGCGATACCGCTCGAGGGACTGTTTTCCGAGGTAACAGAACGGACAGACGTAGTCGGCGTAGATCGTGAGTCGATCGGTGCCGTTCGTCGCGGACATGGTCGCGATAGGCGCTCGCGACTGAAAAGGCGACGGCTCCGGCCGGGCGACCCGGAATCGGCCTCACTCGGCGTCGTCCGAACCGTCGGCCGTCTCGTTCGCGGTCGCGTCGATCGACTCCTCGTCGGCACGGTCCTCGAGGCTCGGCAGGTTCGGATCCCGGTAGGGGTTGCGGCCGTAAGCGGGCAGTTCGTCCTCGAGCTGGGCCTTCAGCACGCGTCGGAGGCGGTTCAGACTCGTCGTGTCGAGCCCGTAATCTGCGGCGAGGCGCTTGAACGTCTCCTCGTCGGTGATGTCGTGGGCGCGGTACTGGCCGAACAGCTCGTCCATCCGATCGGGGGAGAGCTCGGAGACGTCGACCTCGTCGAGGCCGAAGTACGCCCGTCGGTCGACGTCGACGACGTGACGGATGACGACCAGCGCGACCTTCGGGATCGCCCGCTGGCTGCCGAACTCGGTGAGGTCGATTTCGTCCATCACGCCGAGCGCGAGATCCCGCTGCCACGGCGTCAGATCGAGGGCGTTACACAGCGCCTGGGTCGTTCGCAGTCGGTCGAGTCGGTGCGCGCGCTTGCTGTACCCCGGCGTCGCGCCGTGCTGTTCGTCGTGGAGCCGTCGAACGCTCTCGGGGAGATCCGCCTCGGGCGAATCCGCACGTCCGATAACGGTCGCGCTCGGGGTGACGACGCCCCACTGGCGAACGGTCGAGTCGCGCTGGACGTCCGCCCGGGAGAGCGCCCCGGAGCCGGGACGCGTCTCGAGGCGACGGTCCTCCTCGAGGCCGTCGGGGGCGGACTCCCGCTGGAGGGCTGGCCCGGAGTCAACACCGTCGTACATCGTGTGTCGCTCAGACCGGGAGACGGAAAAAGACTTGCTCGTTTCACCGAACCCGAGAGCCTCCGCTCGCCGAGTCGGAAGTCTGTGAAAACCCCTTCGTAGCTCTACCTTGTGGCCAGAAGAACTTAAAGAGCGAGCGATACCTCGAGGTCCGATCGAATACGTGTAGCTACCGAAGTAAACTACCCCGCCCTACTCCCTCCCTCACGCGGTGCGCTCGGTCGGTCCTTGAGGACGGGGCTTTCCGTGGATTTCCGCACTTGCTGTCCCGTCCCCATGCTGGGCGTGGCGTCGATGCACGCCGACGATTCGCGGGCGGGAGTGTTCGTCCCGGCCTCGTTACTCCGCACCGCCTTCAAAGGCGTGTGCGGGACGGACGCCCCAGAAACGGGGTGGTCAGCTCATTCGACTTTAATTCTCGGTGGACTCGAACGGGCACGTTTGCGGTGCAGGGACCTGCCCTCGTCCCCGAGTTCGGGGCC